>CAZWLZ010000019.1:0-19419 GCA_964634505.1 uncultured bacterium
CATAAGAAGATAACGAATATGGGGCGCACCCAGCGGAGTCATGATACAAGGTTGATTAGATTCATTAAACTGCATTTTGACTTCTGTATTAGGAAAGGCTTTTAAACCGTCCATTAAATAGCGAATGTTAAAGCCGATATGTAAAGATTCTCCTTGAATTTCTACACTAATAGAGTCTTTGGCTGTGCCTAAATCTCTTGCTTCTGCTGTTAATGTTAATCGATTATCATCTTTATCTAAGTATAATTTTACTAGATTATTTTTTTGATCTAATAAAACTCCAGCTCTCTCTAAACCAGTGATTAATCTTTTTCGATCTAATACCATAGTGCGACTAAATTCTTTGGGCATTAATTGATTATATTTAGGATAGTTGCCGTCTAATTTACGACTAATTAGATGTTTTTCTTTAAATTTAAAGGCTACTTGGCGATCGTCAACATATAACGCAATATTATCAGTTTCTTTGGTTAGTTTTAAAATTTGTTCTAATTCCCTTAATGCCCTTGCTGGAATAGTAATTTCAAAATTTTGTTGTTCATTTTTTATTGTTTCTGTTTCTTCTTTTAAATCATCATCAGATTCATCATCGTCATCGTCAGATTCATCATCATCATCAGATTCATCATCGTCATCATCAGATTCATCATCGTCATCCTCAGATTCATCGTCATCATCATCATCAGATTCTTCGTCGTCATCCTCAGATTCGTCATCATTTTCATCGTCATCTTCAGATTCTTCTTCCTCTTCTTCAGAGTCATCATCAGATTCATCATCGGCAGATTCATCAGATTCATCTAAATCATCATCTTCATCTAAATCATCCTCATCTAAATCATCATCTTCATCTTCATAATTTGAATAATTATTTTCAATATAATTATCTTCAGTTTGTACAACAGCTAACCGATGGCCGTCAGTAGCAGCAAATTCTAAAAGATTACCTTCTCTGGTTAAATGTATCCCTGTTAAAACTTGTTTCGATTCATCATTACTAGCAGCATAAAGAGTGCCTTGTAAACCTTGGATAAGAGCATTTACTGATAAAATTAAAGGTGTTTCATTTTCAACTTTAGGTAATTCAGGATATTCATATTCTCCTAAACCCCTAAGTTGGAATCTACCTGATAAAGAGGAAATAGTTACCATGGGATTGTCTTCTAATTCATCTTCACAACTTAGAGAAATTTCTCCTTCCGGTAGTCTTGATACCATATCAGTTAAAATCTTAGCAGGTACGGTTAAAGCTCCACTTTCAGAGACTTGGGCCGAAAAAGAAGTACGGATTCCTAAACTTAAATCGAATCCTGTTAAATATACTTTATTTTCCTCTTGTTTAGCTACGATTAAAACATTGGTTAAAACTGGATGAGTTGGGCGTGAAGGTACGGCTCGACTAATTAATGCTAAATTAGCACTAAGATCGGCTTGAGAGCAATTTAATTTCATGGTTATTTATTTCTTTTAATTTTATTTGATAATTTGATAATCTAATTTTAGTTTATTTTTTCTATCGATTATTAATTATAAGTTTTAAACTATAGAACAATAAAAGTAAAGTTTAGAATATTGTGTTATTCCTTAATGTAACTTTAGAATAACAAACCTAATTTTTAGATATTTTTGTTTATCTATTTCTTATGATAAAAATGATAATTAAACGAATTTACATAGAATATAATTTTAATTATTTTTGGACACAATTATATTTATGACTGAAATTATCCAACTAGGGAATCCTATTCTAAGAGAAATTGCTCCATCTGTCAATGATATTTTTACTTGTGAAGTACAAAGTTTAATTGATAATTTAATGGAAGTGGTTAAAATCAGTAATGGCGTTGGTATTGCTGCACCTCAAATTGGTCATTCTTGTCGTCTTTTTGTTGTGGCTTCTCGCCCTAATCCTCGTTATCCTGATGCACCTTGTGTAAATCCTTTTACTATGATTAATCCTTCTATTATTGATCATTCTTTAGAAATGGTAGAAGGTTGGGAAGGTTGTTTAAGTGTTTATCAACAAAGAGCTTTAGTTCCTCGTTATCAGGCGATCACCATTAAATATTATACGAGAGAAGGGGATTTAGTTATCAAAGAATTTACTGATTTTATTGCCCGAATTATTCAACATGAATTAGATCATCTTAATGGTATTTTATTTTTAGATCGAGTAAAAACTATAGGTTAATAGGTGTTAGGTATTAGGTAAAGAAGTTATAAAAGACGGTCGTTACTTATATCAATTAAACTGTTTTTCGTTGAGAAAATCTTTAATAATATTGAGATAATTAGTAACATCTTCTAACATAGGAAAATGAGCTGTTTCGGGCATTTCTACATAAGATATTTTATTATTTAAAGAGGCGGCTTTTTTGCCCATTTCGGAGGGAATAATTTGATCTTTTTCGCCAGAAATTAATAAAGTTGGTACGGAAATATTACTAAATTCTTGGGGCATAATTTCTACTGCTTTTTTACTCACTGAGGTGTAAATTGTGCCGACTGCGGCTTCATAATCTGCCTTTAAAAAATCTTCTAAAAAATCATAACTTAATTGTTTGGCGATCGGACGATTTAAAAAACGAATCATAAATAATTGTTCAGCAAATGGCACTTTTAAAAACCAGTTATAACGCAGTTTTACTACATAATTTCCAGCGAAATGAAATAGGGGAAAAGTGATCGAATTATAAGAGAAAATACCGTTACAAGTAAGGATTGCTTTAATTATTCTATCGGGAGTTATATTTAAAAATATGGTGGCAATTGATGCCCCCATTGAATGAGAATTAAGATAAAATTTATCTATCTTTAAAGCATCTAATAATAATAATAAATCTTGTGCATATTCTTCCATGTCATAACTTAAATTAAGGTCATTATTTGGCGGTAATAATGATTGACCAAAACCTCTTAAATCGTATAATAAACAATCAAATTGGTCACTTATGGCGATCGCCGTAGAACGCCAATAACGACACGAACCACCCCAACCGTGAATAAAAACCATGATCGGTTTTTCTATAGATTGATCTTCTTTTTTTCTAATCCATTCATAGTAATGATCAACCCCTCTTATATTGATTTTTCCTTCTGATTTTACTGACATATTAATATTTTTGGTGTTGCTTATTTTGAATATGATTTGTCTATTTATTTATTTTATCTAATTAATAATTGTTATAGCAAGGATCAGATCAGTTAGACAATGGGAGATTTAAGCAAGAACAATTTAGACTGAGACTAATTCAGGTTCACTGATTAGCCTTAGAAGTTTTGAGCGATCAACAGTTTCCATGGCAAAGGTTTGACCATTTTGATCGGCAAAGTCAATCAGAAAAGCTTGTTGATCAAAGGACATTAAAACAGTTCCCATTTGTCCACGACGGAGGAGAATGGGTTGATGGGTGGTTTTGTGGGTAGCTGTGACATCTTCGGTGAGGGCAACGAGATCGTATTCTTGAATGGTATTTATCATGGGTTTGTTAATTAATAGGATAGGTATTTGTTAGGCGGGGAAAGTTTTCGGTAATTTTGATAATCCAACAGCTTAAAATAAGGGCTTCTCCAAATTCGGTACAAAGTTTAAATTTCAGGTCATAGTGAGTGCCATATTGATCGATTTTATAAAGTTCTGCTTCTCCTTCGACTGCTGCTTTTTTAAGAGCATTTTCTAAGATTTCTTTGTTATTAAGGGTAATTCCTAATCGTTTTTCAAATAGCAGAGCTTTATGTTTTCCTTTTGAATGCTCAGGATTGAGGCAATAGCGTTCAAGTTTGTCTCCTAAATTAGCTTGATCACCGTTGGGCAATTTCATTTATTTATAGGAAGAAGGGAAATAATTTTAAATAGATAATTTTGTTATTTTATACAATTTTAACTGAGGTAGGGGCTTAGTTTCTAAGTCCAATTGAACTTGTTATTTTGGCGATCTTGATTGAGTAAGGTTAAAAGGCGATCGCCAACAGAATTATAATGTTTCAATTGCCTTAATGATCTAACTTATTCTTTTAAGTAGGGCATAATATCTGTTAAATCTCTTGCACTATGTAAAATTCTCAGAATTTCTATCTGTTCCTCTCGAATTTGATAAAAAATCAAGTAATTCTTAAAATTTTTGATTCGCCATTGACGAATTTCTTGTTGGCTAGGGGAAAGCAATAAAACTTTTTTACCAATTTTTGGAGTTTTAGAAAGTTGAAAGAAAGTCAATTCAACACATTCTAAGAAATTTTCGGCTGCTTTGCGATCGCCTTTTGCCAAAATGTAATTAGCCTGTAGTCTTAAATCCTGAGTAGTGCGATCTCTGACAATAACTGAAAGGATCATAAGGGTTTATTCCTCTCCCAATACAGAGTGCCGTAAGGTATGCCAATATTCGGCGGTTACCGCTTCGGTTGGAGAGTCTAAGCCTTCTTGTAATAGGGCGGTTAATTTTTCTCTAGCTTGTTGTTTTTGGCGATCTTGATTCAGTAATGTTAAAAAGTAATCGGCGACAGAATCATAGTTACCTGAGCGTAGTTGTCCTTCGAGGTAGGGTTCAAGTTCTTGGGGAATGGGAAAGTTTACATTCATTGTTTGTCCTGATAGAAATTAGATTATTTAAGATTTAAAAATGTTAAATTTATTTTAAAGTAGGGGCTTAGTTTCTAAGTCTAACATTTCTGAATTTGGAAATTAAACTTTAATCATTTTCTCCTAAGTTTTCCTGAATTTTTGCTAGGAGTTCTTCGCAGTCTTTGACTAAGGGAATGCCAAGTTCTTGGGAGAGAGTGAGAGCTGCTTGGCAATAGCTGAAGGCGAGTTGGGTTTGATTGGTTTGATGGGCAATATCGGCAAGAGCTTTGAAATTATGGGCGATGATGAATCTGTAGTTAATTTCTTGGGAAATCACTAAGGATGCTCGAATATTGCTTTCTGCTTCGCTGTAATTTTCAAGTTTGATCAACGTCTCCCCTATATCGTGTAAAGAAATTGCCATCCCTTGCCGATTGCCGATTTCTTCACTGATGTCGTGATATTGCTGGTGATAGATGATCGCTTTTTTATACTGCCCCAAGGATTTATAACAAACGCCTAAGTTACCTAGAGAAATTGCCACCCCTAGCCGATCACCGATTTCTTCACTGATACCGTGATATTGCTGGTAATAGTTGATAGCTTGTTGATACTGTCCCAATGAATCATAACAATTGCCTAAACCGCATAGAGAAATTGCAACTCCTCGCCGAAAGCCAATTTCTTTACTGATGTTGTAATATTGTTGATAAAGCTTAATAGCTTGTTGATACTGTCCCAATAAATCATAACAAAACCCTAAATTTCCTAAAGAAATTGCCACCCCTTGCTGATCGTCGATTTCTTTACTGATGTTGTGATATTTTTTGAAGTAGGTGATTGCTTTTTCAAACTGCCCCAAGAAATTATAACAAAGTCCCAAACTGTTTAACGATTTACGATGACAATCTTGTTCCCGTTGACTACCTGCGATTACCTGCTCGTATAACTGCGCTTGCTGACGGTAAAACCCTTGAAAATCCAGAAAGTAATGAACCGATTTCTTTTTTCCTTCTCCTCCTCGATCCTCATTCAAAATATCAAAAGCTAACTGCCATTCTCCCAATTCCCCTGCATGGTAAAACCCCTCTAAATAGGCCGTCAAATCTTCCAACGATTCCCAGGGAGGCGAGGGTAAATTTGCCAAAAAATAATCCAACGCTGACTGATGCGCCGATCGCAACAACTCAGAATCCGCTTGCTGTTGTACCACCATTGAAATTAAAGGCAAAAACTGAAACCGTCGCCGTTTTCCCTTTTTGGGTGAGGGGGGAAACTCCTGCAACAACGACAAACGGGCTAAATACCGTAACTCTGCCTCCGTTACCTTGGTTGTTAACCCCTGAGCTAACCCTAGATCAAAAATCCCTCGCAACACCGATAACCGCTTTAAACTATCCCCTAACCTTGCTGATAATCGCGCCAAACTCGCCGCTACCACTTCCCTAACACAGGTTTCCGTATCACGGTGATAACCTTCCACCGTAAACAAATCTAAGCCCAAATTTTCCGACTCTGTCACACCAACCCCTTCCCCCAACTCCTCCCGCATCCAACTCGATACCAGTTGCATCAACAGGGGATGCCGATCCATGCGGTTCACAAAATGGGCTAATTCCTCCTGCGTTCCCGTTAATCCAAAGTCTGCCGTCACCAAACGAATCGCATCGGCTTCTGCTAACCCTTTTAAGGGCAACCAATAACAACGCTGTAGTAAATTAGGGGCAACTTTTGGCTGTTCCCGACTGGTGATCAATAGCTTACTGTTACTCCCGTTCCCTAACCATTGGCTCAAAAATTGACTATAAACCGACTTCCCTTCTGCTGGTATTACCGTTTCCATATTGTCCAACACCAACAAACAAGGCTCGGCGATTAACCCTGCGATGATCTGCTCAATTAACGTCTTCTCGTCCCATTTTTCATCATAAGCTCGTCCTAACTGCTCCAATAACCATCGCCCAAATTGTGCTAAGGGGTAAGGCTGAATAAAACTCACCCACAACACCCGCCAATTAGGGGTTAACTGCTCTTTGAACTTTACCGCTAAAGCCGATTTACCATAGCCTCCTGCGGCTGTCATGCCGATTAACCGCACTTTATCATTGCTTAGGGCGGTTTGTAGTTCTTTGATTTCATCCTGTCGTCCTTGCCATTCATCTACAGGTGGAGGAGTGGTATTCAGGGTTGCTGATTGGGTTGGGGCTAACTTTGTCTGTTCCCCACCAGACGACTCTAGTCAATCAGGCTTACCATGATAGACATTAATGTTCTGAGCATTGTAGTTAGTTCCTCCTTGCTCCGCCTTGGCTTGAATATTGGTATTGTGATCGCCTGAGACATTTTGAGTCATATTGCTATTGTCTTGAATTTTTCCCGCCTGAATTTGTTGGGCTAAAGTTTTGATCTCCGTTGCAAAAGTCTGATCATCATCCATTACCACATCTAAATTTTTAGCAATGGTTTCTAATGCTTTTTTGTCTCCCTGTTCTGCTTGAGCTAAAGCCTGATCTAGTTTTTCCGACTTGCCCCGCAATCTGTCCCAAATCTTCTTTCGCAAACTATCCATGGAGGCGATCGCCTCTGTCGTAAACTTTTTACCTAATTCACCTGCCCCAGATTCTAAAAACTTTTGGAAAGCAAGATTAGCAATGAACGATGCTGTTAAAGTTAAGGGTTCTATCATAATGGATTTATCAACTAAAATCTATTTTAAATCATACCGCTTTTCAAAAAAAGAATAACGTTTGTTTCAACTGCTGTATTAAAGTTGGCGATCTCCTCTCAATTGCTTTAACTTTTCTTTGTAATATATCATTAGATTCCCCAAATTTTACAACAATCAAAAATTAGAGATAAGCAGATTTAATTTATGGTGAAACAGGCAGGATGCCTGTTCTACAAGAAGGACACAAATTTGATAATTCACAAATATTACATTGAGGTTTTCTTGCTTGACAGACAGCCCGACCATGATAAATAATGCTAATAGAATAATTTTCCCAATCTTTTTGCGGTAATAACTTCATCAAATCTTTTTCAATTTTAATCGGATTAACTTCTTTAGTTAAATCCAATCGATTGCTAAGACGCTTAACATGAGTATCAACAGTTACTCCTTCAATAATGCCAAAAGCATGAGCTAAAACTACATTAGCCGTTTTACGAGCCACACCGGGTAAAGTTAATAACTCCTTCATGGTTTGAGGTACTTGTTCATTAAATTTTGTAACAATTACTTGACAAGCACCTTTAATATGTTTACTTTTATTGCGATAGAAACCCGTTGATCGTACTAAATTTTCTAATTCCTCAATAGGTGCATTAGCTAAGGCTTTAGCAGTAGGAAAATGAGTAAATAAAGCAGGAGTTACTTTATTTACTCTCTCATCTGTACATTGTGCCGATAGAATGGTTGCTACTAGCAATTGTACGGGAGTTTGATAATCTAAGCTACAAGTGGCATCTGGGTAAAGTTTTTTTAAAATGCTTAAAATTGCTAAAGCCCGTTTTTTTTTGGTCATAAATTTTTAAAAAAGTAGCATAATCAACAAAATAGTTATCTTATAAAATTTGTTGAAAAAAAGCTAAATTAGTAGTATCTCTGACAATTAAAAAGACACCTAAACCCAACAGTAAAGCTAATCCCGTTTGCATAATTCCATCTTGAAGTTGATTAGGTAAAGGTTTTCCTCGTAACCCTTCTATTAACAAAAAGGCTAATTGCCCACCATCTAAAGCAGGTAAAGGCAAAATATTAATAATGGCTAAATTGATACTAATTAAAGCCCCAAATTGAAACAAATTACCCAAATCACTTTCTGCTAATTTTGCACCCACAGCCACGATCGCCACAGGTCCAGCAACTTGTTTAGCGGTATCTTTAAAATTTAAAATTAATTTACCAAAACCATCAATAGTAAGAGTTACAAGGCGTTCAAATTGTTTTGTACCTAATTTAAAAGCATCGATCACCCCTGAAGGATAACGACGAGTTATTTCTCCATTAGGTGCTAACATTACCCCAATTTTGCCTTCTCCATTATCTCCTAGAGTAGGAATAATATTGAGATCGATTAATTCTTCATTTCTTTTTACTGTAAATTGTAAAGATTGATTAGGGGCATTTTGAATAATTTTTCTCAAATCTTGTACCGTGTTTTCTTGAGCAGCTAAAACTTGATCATTAACTTTAATAATTAAATCTCCAGCCTTCATTCCAGCTAAAGCGGCAGGTGATTCAACTGTACTTAAAATTTCAGGCACTAAAACCCCCGCTTGATAATTAATAATATCAGGTAATCCGATGGTAGAAACTTGAGCAATCATTAAAAAATAGGCAAAAATTAAATTAGCAATTACTCCAGCGCTAATAACGATCGCCCGATCTAAAATAGGACGATTTTTAAGTAAATTAGGATCATCAGAAGCAAAATCAAAATCTGGATCATCGTCTGGAAAACCGACAAAGCCGCCTAAAGGAATTGCCCGTAAAGAGTATTCAGTTTCTTTTCCTTGATATTTAAGTAAAATTGGACCAAAACCGATGGCAAAACGATTAACATGAATGCCTTGTAATCTAGCAGCAGCAAAATGTCCCAACTCATGGACAACTATTAATATTCCTAAAACGGCGATCGCCGCAAAAACTCCCATATATTTTTTATAATTATTGAATAATTTTAAATTTAAACTATAGCAAAGAACGAATTAACTAGGACGTTATGTGTTTTTCCTCCCTTAAAAGGGGAGACCAAAATACTAACCTACTCAAACCCCTTGGTAAGTCCTAATGTTATTCATGCTACACTATTTCTTATGAAAACGGGGAAGCAAAATTTTTACATTCCCATAATTTCATAACCAGCATCAACATAAATAATTTGTCCAGTAATACCGCTAGACAAATCACTAGCTAAAAAAGCCGCCGTATTGCCTACTTCTGTTTGAGTAACGGTGCGATGTAAAGGTGCAACGTCTTCCACATGGCGAATCATATCTAAAATTCCCCCTACTGCCGAAGATGCCAAAGTGCGAATAGGGCCGGCAGATATGGCATTAACCCTTACATTATCAGAGCCTAACTCGGCGGCTAAATAACGTACACTCATTTCTAAGGCAGATTTAGCAACCCCCATCACATTATAATTAGGAATAACTTTAACTCCCCCTAAATAACTTAAAGTAATCACACTCGCACCTGATCTAAAAAGAGGTTTAGCCGCTTGTATCAAACGAGTTAAAGAATAGCAACTAATTTCTAAAGCCGTTTTAAAACCATCTCTGGAAGTATTACTAAAATAGCCTGTTAAATCCTCTTTGTGGGCAAAAGCTAAACAATGAATTAAAATATCGATATTACCCCATTCTTGTTTAATGGTATCAAAAGTAGCGTTTATTTGATCATCATTATCCACGTTACAAGGTAAAAAAATGCTAGGATTAAGAGGTTCGACTAATTCTTTTACTTTTTTTTCAAAACGTCCTTTTTCATCGGGTAAATAAGTAACGCCAATATTTGCCCCCGCCTGGTGTAATTGTTGTGCGATACCCCAAGCAATGGATCTATTATTAGCAATTCCCGTTACTAAGGCATTTTTCCCTGTTAAATCTAACATAATTCTTTATAATAAATAGTTGGTTTAATTTTTGAGAATAAACTTGAGTTAAACAATATCAAAATCTCTTTTTTTATTGTCAATTGTCCTTGATCAATTGTCAATTATTTTCTAATAACAAAACACCTTAACCCTCTAATCCCTTGAGAAGGGCGAATATAATTAATAAAAAACCATATCTTAAGCAACTTACTTTGTCTTATCTTTCTTTTTTTTATAAAACGTGTCAAAATTGACTGAATCTAAGTCAATAATCCGATAAATGTTATCTTTTTAGCTGAATTTTTGATTTTTAACTGGAATAATTAAACTAAAAATGGAACAAAATATAACTGAAAAACCTTTATCTGTCGTCTTTACTGAAATCGGTGGAGATGCCTATACACCGATGGTAGAGACCTTTGAACGGGGCAAAACGATATTTTTCCCCGGTGATCCTGCGGAAAGGGTTTATTTCCTCGTAAAAGGGGCAGTTAAACTCTCTCGTGTTTATGAAGCTGGAGAAGAAATTACGGTAGCACTACTTAAGGATAACAGTGTTTTTGGCGTTTTATCTTTAATTACGGGAAGACAATCTGATCGTTTTTATCATGCAGTGGCTTTTACTACAGTAAAATTGATGTCTGCCCCTATTCATCATGTTCAAAAATCCTTAATGGAAAATCCTGAGTTGTCACGTCTTATGTTACAAGGTTTATCATCTCGTATTTTACAAACAGAAATGATGATAGAAACCCTTGCCCATCGTGATATGGCTTCTCGTTTGGTAAGTTTTTTGTTAATTTTGTGTCGAGATTTTGGGCAACCAAATGGTAATGGTATTACTATTGAGTTAAAATTATCGCATCAGGCGATCGCCGAGGCGATCGGTTCTACAAGGGTTACAGTGACTAGGTTATTGGGAGAGTTACGAGAAAATGAAATGATTTCTATTTACAAGAAAAAAATAACTGTTCATAATCCCATTGCCCTTAGTCAACAATTTGCTTGATTCTCAGGATTTAGTTTGTTAAATTTAAAGAAAAAAATTGATAAATTTGATTAAATATCAATAGTCAATTATTTTTTGTCAATTATTTTTTTAGCCGTGACAAAACATGACGAGTGCTTATATTTTAGTCTTGGCAATTCTTATTTTAGGGGCATTTATAGCCGTTTTAGGCGATCGTATTGGCACAAAAGTAGGAAAAGCAAGATTAAGACTATTTAATTTACGCCCGAAACAAACAGCAGTTGTATTTACTTTCCTTACGGGTGTAATCATTGCGGCTTCTACATTAATTATTTTATTTTCCTTCAGTAAATCTTTACGTCAAGGGGTATTTCAATTAGATGAAATTTTACAAAAACGTCGTCATGTTCAAGCTGACTTAGACAGGGTTACAAAGCAAAAAAAACAAGTTGAAGTTGATTTGGAAAAGTCAAAAATTGAGCAAGAAAAAGTTAAAAATGATTTTATTAAAACTCAATTACAATTAGCAAATATTACGAAACAAACTCAAAATTTAGATCAAGAGGTCAAGAAAATTGTAGAAGAAAAAAAACAACTTTTACAACAAAAAGAAATGTTGATTCAAGAGAGTGAACAATTACAAGAAAAAGTTAGAAAAAGAGATTTAGAATTAAACTTTAAACAAGATGAAATTAGTCAAAGAGATCAATTTTTAAGACAACAAAAAAATAAATTACAAGAAATAGAAAAAAAGCAAAAAAATTTACAATTAGAAATTAATAATAGAGACGAAAAAATTACTAAATTAGATGATATTTTAAAAACCAAAGATGTTGCTATTAAACAGAGAGAGCAAGATTTAATTAATTTAGAAAAAGAGTTAATTTATGTGCAAAAACAAGTAGAAATTTTAGCTGAATATTATCAAAATTATCAAGATTTAAGACAAAATCCTATTGCTTTAATAAAAGGACAAGTTTTAGCAGCTGGACTGATTAAAGTTACAGAAAATAAAGAGGAATTAAATGCTAGTATTGATAATTTATTATGGGAAGCAAATAAACAAGCTATTCAGGCTTTAGGTTTTGTTAATTCAAATCAAAAAATTGTCCAAATATCCCCTAATCAAGTACAACAAATTGAAGAAGAATTAAGTAAAAAAAATACTTATTTTGTGCGTATTATTTCGGCTGGTAATTATGTACAAAAAGAGCGAATAGTTAGAGTTTTTACTGATATAAATGAAAATAAATTAATTTATAATCAAGAGCAAATTATTGCTAATATTTCGTTGGATATTGATGATATTAAATCCGAAGAATTACAAGAAAGATTAGATTTTTTAATCTCTGTCACTCAATTTAGGGCTAGACGTGCGGGGGTTTTAGGTAATATTATTATTGCTGATGGTAAAATCGTTTCTCTTGTTAATTTTTTACAGCAATTACAAGAATATCAAGAATCTATTAAAGAGGTTCGGGCGATCGCCACTGATAAAACTTATACTGCTGGAATACTTCAAATAACTTTAGTAGTAATAGGAAAAGATGGAGAAGAAATGTTGCGTTTATAACAAAGAATCGGATACTTAAGAATCATCACAAAAAAACTCCCTCAATTAATTTTGATCAAGGGAGAATTATCAATATTTTAAGCAATAAATTTAGCTAAATTTAAGTCTTTATTTTTTAGTAGAATTTGCAGATTTTAATTTACGTTTTAGGGTTGCACCACCACCAAGAATTCCGAGAGTAAGAAAGCCGATTGTCGAAGAAGGCTCAGGTATTGGAGGTGGAACACAAACGGCAGAAGAGGAAATATTGAAAGATCTTGGATTTTGATTTTCAGGAGGTAGGCAAGCATGTTGGCCTTCTATTCTTAAACGCCAACTATCAAATTGATCATCTTCTGTTTGTCTAGCCTCTAAGAATAGTTTTGTCAATATATCACTGTCATTTGGATTATTAAGATGTATTCTGCTTTCAAGTTTGCCTTTTTCAGTAATCGTTTTGGGAAGATTCCCTTGATTTAATTCTTCAGATAATGACACGAAAATATTTAATGGAGAAGCGGGAGTTATTTCTCCTTTTTCTGGATGAGGGGCAAAAATGTGACGAAAAAAGCCATTTACCGTTAGTATATCTGCAGTACCACCAAATGGACCATTAAGTGAGCTTTCATACGTTATTGTTAGATCATAATCCCAAAGATCTCTTTCCCCTTGATTATCTATATTATTTTTAAGAGTTCCTTTAATTTGAACGGGAAGATCGTCCGTAGTATAATCAATAGGTAAAGTTTGTTTAAGATCAAAAGTAAATGATGTCCCTGTTGCACTTATTTGCAATGTAGGGGATACGTTATTTTCAGAATATAATGGATGGTCGTCAGAAAGGTCATTCCAACCTGCCATACTTGCCAAACTTAAAACATCGGTAAAAGTACCAATTGCAGTAGCCCCCCCACAAGAACAGTCGCAACACCAATTGTACCCCCAATAGCTACATTCGGAATAGATACGATCATTCCACTTACTGTCAGGCCTAAAAGAATTTTCTTTAGCATGGTTATTTCATATTTGATTTACCTCAAAATACTAAATTATTGTTAGAATAGATTTCAATACAAAAAAAAGCCTGATATAATCCCAATAAAGCAATATGCACTTGACTAAAATCTTCTTTTGTATTATGATTTTAGGCAACTGCAATTTTTTTTTCTTTTTCGCAAAATCTTAATATTTCTTAACATAACATGATGGAAATTCCACCCCTTCAATTAATAATCAATCAAATTGATGAATTAATGTTTGCTGAAACAGGTGAGCATTTAGATGACTTGCAATATGCCATTTTGGAAGGAGCAGTAAAACAACTTAAATATGAAGAAATTGCCAAGAAACATAAACGCACAAAAAAATATGTTACAGATGTAGCTGGTAAATTGTGGAAGACTATCTCGGAAGTTTTAGGTAAAAAGGTAGGAAAATCGAATATTAAGTCAACTTTACAGAGATATTATTATGCTAGTTTTTCTAATGTGGTAAATGGTGTAAATAATGTGCAGATTAATAAGGGAAATATTTGCACTAATAAACCTGAAGAAAAAGAGTTAACCAACGAGCAAAAATATATGCAAATTCATTTAGAAGCTATAGCCGATTTAATTAAAGAAGGATTAACCGCCGAGCAAATTGCAAGGATATTTAAGTTACCACTAGAAGTTATGCAACAGCAAATTGATCAAGTTTAAGAGAAGAATATCTTAATCAAAGAGCATTAGAACAAGAACTTTATTCTCTCGAATAAATAAGTAATTAAGATAAAATGAGTTGAGTTGTTCTTCATTTATTTATCTTTTCAGGGTTATGTGTATTTTTTCTTATTTTACTTCTCTTCTCTCTTATTATAGTAGTCGCCTAGATGGTTAGGACGTTAACAAGGGGTTTAAACCCCTTGCCTAAAAGATTGAAATGTATTAATTAACCTGTCCGTTGCTATATCAATAGAATGAAACAGATATTCCTTAATTAAAGAGATTATAAATAAAATAAGGTTAAAATAACTCATTTTGTGGTATATAAAATAAGTTTTTATTAATTAAGAAATAAGCAAAATACTTGTAAAAAAATGAAAATACTTTTTTGTTTAAGAAGTCCATTAACTAAAGAATTAGGTGCATCAAAAACCTTAATAGAATTAGCAGAAGAATTAACCAATTTAGGTTGGAATTGTACTTTAATTGAACCTAAAAATTTAGCGAATAATCAAACAGAATTAGAGTTAAAAGAAAACTATGCAGAAAATTTGAAAAATTACTTACAATTGAATGCAGATCAATATGATATTGTAGAATATGAACATTGTTATTTACCTTATTTACGCACAGAATTTACAGATAAAACTTTATTTATAGCTAGATCACAGCTTTTAGGTCATCATTTTGTTAAAATAAATGTCCCTCTTTCTTCTAATTGGAAATCACGAATTAATTACTTTTTTATTCAGCAAAAAGATTTACAAAAAAGACGAGAAAATGTGGTGATCGCCCAAAAAACTATGGAACAAGCAGATTTAGTAACAGTGTTAAATTATGATGATCAAAAAGAGTTAATTAAATGTGGTATAAAAGAAGAAAAAATAGTAGTTATTCCTAATGGTTTAAGTAGAAAAATTCGCCCCTTATTTGAAGCAATATCTACCCTGATGCCAACGCAAAATAAAATCGCTTTTGTAGGGTCTTTTATTAATAGAAAAGGATCAACAGATATACCGAAAATATTTACAAAAATTGTAAAAAAAATTCCTACAGCAAAATTAATTTTATTAGGCACAGGTGCGAGTGAAAAACAGGTTTTAAGTAAATTTTCAGTAGGATTAAGAGAGAAAATAGAAGTTATTCCTTTTTATAAATCAGAAGAATTGCCTCAATTATTAGCCGATTGTAAAATAGGAATTTTCCCTTCTTATATTGAGGCTTTTGGTTTAGGTATTTTAGAAATGTTAGCAGCCTCTATCCCCGTTATTGCTTATAATTCACCCGGGCCTCCTATGATGTTAACTGAAGAATATTTAGTAAACTGTGGTGATATTTCAATGATGAGTGTTAAAGTGATAGAATTGCTACAAAATGAAACGAAATTATTACAAGCAAGAAAATGGGCAAAATGGCGATCGCAAGATTTTTGTTGGCAGAAAATAGCCAAAGAAACTGCAGAAATTTATCAAGACTCTTGGCAAAAATTAATAAAAAATAAACAAAAAAATAGCTAATGACAGAGTGGATTTTTATACTTATTAACGGTTTTCAAGAAATGTTTAGAGACATAGGTTTGTACTTTAAAAAACCGTTAGAAATGAACGAATTAGCCGCAGAAAGAGCCTCTTTTATTAGGTATTATATAGGATATGGATTATTACTTTGGACATTAATCCATTTTTTTTGGTTAATTATTCCCCCCCAATTAACCAACGTGATTTGGGAATTAACCGTAATGCAAGAATTAGTAGAAAAGATGATTTTTCCTTTTTTTGTTTCCATTGGCTTAATTTTTTATGGACAACAAGGAAGAATGAAATTATTTGAATTATCCTTATTAAAATGGGTTTCTTGGCTATGTTTAATCTTGGCAATAATTTACTTTTTAATTATTCCTTGGAGTATTACCAATACTGCCCGTTTATATTATCAAAAAAGAGTGGAAATAATATCTCAGAATAGTCAATTATCGAAGGTAGAAGAATTTAAAAAAAAGTTGAATAATGCCAAAACAGAAAAAGAAATTCAAACAATAATAAATCAAAATTTTCCTAATGCTAAAATACCTCCAAAAATTACTAATATTGAACAATATAAAAAAAATATTCTTAATAATTTTAGTCAATTAGATCAAAATATTAAACAACAAATTCAACAACAAGAAGCAACTTTAAAATCAACTATTCGTTACTTAATTAAAGATTTGGTAAAATTAATTTTGTCTTCTTTAGTAGCAGCAATTGTCTTTTTTTCTACTTGGGTATTTACTGATTGGGCGAGGGTTGATATTGAATGATTAATAATATATTTAGTCCAAAAATTGATCGCCATAAATTTATTTTACTAGGTATTATTTCTGGTATTGCTTTAATACATATTAATTTAACTGGCAAGTTAGCAAACAATTCAGATCAAGAATTATTTGTGTTTATTTTTTGGACTGGGTTACTATTTTTAATTTATAAGCGTAAAAACTTTTTAAAGTTAAATACTGATATTTTTTCATTAATTATAGGTATTATTTTAATTATTTTTACTTTATATAAAAGTATTTCTATTTATTGGTATGAGGCTTATTTTTTAAGTTTATATCCTTTAATAAGTGGTTTGGGAATTGCTTTAATTGCATCTGGATTTAAACATTTAAAACAATATTGGCGAGAATTTATTCTGATTATTTTTATTTGTTTCCCTGGCTCATATTGGGAAAATGAATTAATTGAAAAATATTTTTATGTAAGTGAATTAACTGCAAGATTTACTAATTTTGCTTTATGGAATTTTGGTTTTAATGTGGTGCGTCAGGGTGTAATTATTCTTTATAACAATGGTGGTGTTTTAGTTAATTATAGTTGTACTGGAACAGTAATTATTATTCTATTATTAAAATTAGTTTTGTTATTAGGTTTGACTTTTTCTGCTACGAAAAAACAATTATTTTGGTTAATTTTTAACGCAATTTTTTTAGGTTTTTTCTTAGGAGGAATTAGAGTAATAATTTTAACTTTAATTGTTAACAATAAACCCTTATTTCACTATTGGCATGGCTCAGAAGGTGCTTCAATTTTTTCTACTATTGCTGTAGTAATTTTTGCTTTTATAGCTAGCAATTTATTACAAAACCAACCAGATAATAAAAAGAAAAAAAATCAATTTGACAAATATTTTACTAAAATAATTGAGTAGCTTTTCTCAAAAAGTTTTAGAGAAATACAATTAAATTATTGTTTAAATATTCCCTATTACTGATTTCCAATTCCTAACACCCCAACACCCTAACACCCTGTTACCCATTACCCATTAACGATTACTACTCACCTAATACCTCTTTTTAAAATGCCTTCGCTAAATTATAATAGTACAACTTCTCTCGAACTTTCAATTATTATGCCTTGTTTAAATGAGGCGGAAACTTTAGCTATTTGTATCGAAAAAGCCCAAAATTATTTACAACAATATCAAGTAAATGGTGAAGTATTAATAGCTGACAATGGTAGTACAGATAATTCTCCAGAAATTGCTACCAAGATGGGTGCAAGAGTGATTAATATATCTCAAAAAGGTTATGGTAGTGCTTTATTGGGGGGTATTAAAGAGGCAAAAGGACAATTTATTATTATGGGTGATGCCGATGATAGTTATGATTTTAGTAGTTTAAATCTTTTTGTCGAAAAATTACGAGAAGGTTACGATTTAGTGATGGGAAATCGCTTTAAAGGGGGTATAAAACAAGGTGCAATGCCTTTTTTACATCGATATTTAGGCAATCCAGTTTTAAGTTGGCTTGGTAAATTATTTTTTTCTAGTAATTGTAATGATTTTCATTGTGGTTTAAGAGGCTTTAGAAAAGAAGCGATTTTAAATTTAAATTTGCGTACGACTGGCATGGAATTTGCCTCAGAAATGGTAGTTAAAGCAACCTTATATAAAATGAAAATTACAGAAGTTCCTACTGTTTTATCTCCTGATGGACGTTCTCGTCCGCCTCATTTACGTACTTGGCGAGACGGTTGGAGACATTTAAGATTTTTGTTATTATATAGCCCTCGTTGGTTGTTTCTTTACCCTGGAATATGCTTAATATTAGTGGGTTTAGTTTCTACAATTTTACTTTTATCTAGTCCTAGAATCCACAGTTTATTATATAGTGCAACGGCTATTATTATTGGTTTTCAATTAGTTAGTTTTGCTTTTTTTACTAAAATTTTTGCTATTAGTGAAGGATTATTACCTAAAGATAAAAGGGTGATGAAATTGACTAATTACTTTAATTTGGAAGTTGGTTTAATTATCGGTTTTCTGTTAGTCTTATTAGGTTTTATTGGTTCAATAATTGCCTTTATGCAATGGGAATCTAATTCTTTTGGGGAATTAAATCCTGCTAATACTATGCGTTTAATTATTCCCTCTGTGACTTCTTTGGCTTTGGGTTTACAGTTGATTTTTTCTAGTTTCTTTTTAAGTGTTTTAGAGTTGAAAAGACGATAGTTAATTGGCGATCGCCAATTAATATATTTAGAATGAACAAAAAAATTTAGTAAATGAAAGAAAATAAAATAAAAATACAAAATGAAAACAGACTCAATCTTTTATGAATTATTTTTAAACTTGCCTGACAGTTTATTTGCCTTATTGGGATTACCTCCCGAAATAGCCAAAGAATACCAATTGACATCCCAAGAATTAAAACAATTAGCCAAAAGGATAGACGGACTTTTTTTACCCTTAACAATCGAAAAACCAATTTATTTTGTAGAAGTACAATTTCAAGAAGATGACAGTTTATATTATCGTTTATTCACCGAAATTTTTACTTATTTAGGGCAATATAACCCCCCGCAAAATTTTCAAGCAGTAGTATTATGGGGTAAGAAAAGTTTAGATGAAAATACGTTGCCGCCCTATTATCAAATGTTTAAAGATATGGGCAAATTAGATATTATTTATTTAGATGATTTGAACTTAAATGATCATGATAAGTAGTTAGACAAAATTAATTACATAGTTGGTTCCAACTTCTCTTAGGATTT
>CAZWLZ010000020.1:0-19387 GCA_964634505.1 uncultured bacterium
AGCGCGCCTGCTTTGGGAGCAGGATGCCGCAGGTTCAAATCCTGTCATCCCGATTATGCTTACATGGTCTTAACTATGATTTTAATGATGGAATGAAGACTCTGATTTTTAGGATTATGATTATTGGTATTGTATCATAGAGATTATGGTTAAATTAGAATCATAGTAAGTCATATAATCAGATAAATCATAGTTAAGACATTTTAATAATGGAATAATTGTTAGGATTATAATTATTGGGACTGTATCATAGAGATTATGATTAAATAATCATAGTAAATCCCATAATCACATAAATCATAGTTGAGACGTTATTTGTTTTGGTGGAAACTCCACCTCAAAAATTACCAAAAGAAAATTTTAATCTGTCAATCTGTCAATATTGTTAAGTTTGTAACAAAAATAAATTATTTAATAGTTAATAGTTATAGCAATTAGTAATTATAAAAATTTTTACCCTAATTTTTCATAAATATATTAATACTTACAATCAAACTAAAATCTATATCCGATCAGTTTTTTAGTCAATTTGTTAGGAAAAGTGGATATTTTGTAAATTAGGTATTAGAATTTCAAGTATTAACTTTCATTGAAATTAATCAAGTTAAGTTACAATAAATAACAAATAAATGATGAGTGAACGTAAAATGACTAACATTATCGGGTATAAACCAATCGGGACAATTAACGCAGCTAATGCTGCCAACTTTCAAAAAGAATTGATGACGGTAATTAACTCTGCTGAGTCATCAACAATTTTAGTAGATATGAAAATGGTTGAATTTTTAGATAGTGCAGGTTTAATGGCTTTAATTTCTGCTTACAAATCAGCCCATAATCAAGGTAAAAAACTGAGTATTTGTTCGGTTTCTCCTTCAGTGAGAATTATTTTTGAATTAAGTCAATTAGATGAGGTATTTAACATTTTTGAAAATAGGCATCATTTTGAGCGAAGTTTTAATAGTCTAGTAGCAGCTTAAAGTAGCAATGATTATGTAAAAAAATCTTTTTAATATATTAATCTCTTGTGATTAGGACATTTTGTTAAATGTCATAGGCTTGATTGCTTTGACTATTCATCAATAGATTAGAATAAAAATTTTTAATTTTGTTGTATCAAATAATGAATAATTTATTTTTAATTTTTGACGATAATTTATGAGCAATTATCAATTAAATTTAAGGCATTTTTGATTATTTGAGAATCAGCGTTATTCTGATTCACATTTTCAGAAATAAATCTTTTCCATGCTTTAGTGCCGGTTTGGCCTGCAAATATTTGCAAAAGGTGACGACTAATGCTATGGAGTTTTACGCCTTTAGATACCCAGAAATCAATATAATCAAACATTGATTCAATAATTTGATGACGATTTTTTGAGGGATAAATTTCTCCCCAAAATTTTTGATCAACATGAGCAAACAAGTAGGGATTATCATAAGCAGCCCTTCCAATCATTACTGCATCTACCAAATTTAATTGCTCTTCTATTTGAATTAAGGTAGTAATACCTCCGTTAATTTCGATATTAAGAGAGGGTAATTCTTGTTTAAGACGATGGATATAATCATAATGTAGCGGTGGAATAGTACGATTGTCCTTAGGACTTAACCCGTTTAACCATGCTTTTCTGGCATGAATAGTAAAATTTTTACAACCACTTTTGTTGACAATTTTAACAAAATTTAACATATCCTCATAACTATCTTGATTATCAATACCGATACGATGCTTGATGCTAACAGGAATGTTAACTGCTTCTTGCATAGATTCTAAGGCTTTCGCTACGGCATCCGGTTTGGCCATTAAACAAGCTCCAAAATTGCCATTTTGAACCCGATTACTAGGGCAACCCACATTCAAATTAATCCCATCATAACCCCAATCTTCGCCTATTTTGGCACATTGTGCCAATTTTTGAGGATTATCGCCTCCTAATTGTAAGATTAAAGGTTTTTCTTCTGCTGAAAAATCTAATAGCTTATGGCGATCGCCATGAATAATAGCTTGAGTAGTAATCATTTCAGTATAAAGCAAAGTTTTTTTAGTAATTTGGCGTAAAAAATACCGAAAATGGCGATCAGTATAATCCATCATAGGTGCAATACTGATAGGAGAGAGGGAAAAAATAGTCATAAAAATTTTTGAATAAAAGTTAAATAGCAAGTTAAAATCACATTAGAAGAATAAATTAAACAGTTGAATTGAAAAAATATGTCCACTATTGAAAAATTACAACCAGCAGCCAAAGCAGACACTTTCATGTATCAACCCTATTGTCCAAAAGATCAACATGAAATCTTACCCTATGCTTTAGGATTATATCAGCAAGGATTTTTAGAAGGAGAAAGAGGAATTGAAGGTAAATCGAATATTCCTTTTGTGGCAACTTGGTTTGTCTCTAAATTACCCTCAGAATTAACCCGTTGTCGTTTACAATTCGATGGTAATGCTGATCTTAGTTATGAGATAAATTTATCTAATTCTGAATTTATCAATTATTTAATTTCCTTAATTAAAAATTCCCAAAATTCTAAATATGTTGATTTTCCTCAACTTTTTTATCGTAAATTATTACGTTTAGATGACGAATAAATTAATTGACAATTGACAATTGATGATCAATAAATAAAATATCATAAATATATTCTTTTAAAAATAATAATTTTCAAAACTCTATTAGCTTAATTATTAAATTACTCCTCTAAAAGTCACTAAAAATTATACTTAAATGACCGTAGTTTCTACTTCTTCTCATCTTGACTCAATTTTATCTTGTTTTCATGCTCTATCTGATCCTATTCGTTTAGAAGTGATAGAATCCTTGAGACATCAAGAATTGTGTGTCTGTGAAATTGGCGATCGCCTAAACTTAAAACAATCAAAATTATCATTTCATTTAAAAATTCTTAAAGACGCAGGATTAATTATGGCAAAACAAGAAGGACGTTGGATATATTACCGCTTAAATTTAAGTAAATTTACAGAAATAGAACAATATTTAGGAGAATATAGACGATTAAGCCCCATTTTACCAGCTAGATTGTGTGATCGCGTTTAAACCGAAGTGGGGTGTTGGGAATGGGTAATAGGGAATAGATAAGATTTGCCTTTTCTGAAATAAAAAATCTTTACATATCTTAATAATTAGGCAAATCACTTCAAATAAATTAACAAAAAAACTTCATTAATATTTATTAACAAAAAGATTAACAAATGTCATAGTATTTTATCTTGTCAAAGGTGACAAGGTTGTCTATGCTTAAATTAACACGATTAAATTATGATCAAAATTTAATTTAAGAATTGATCACCAGATCAGTTGAATTAAAAAATTAATCTTATTGAGAGGAAAAGAAAAAATGTCAATTGCAGTGGGAATGATTGAAACCCTAGGGTTTCCAGCAGTAGTAGAAGCAGCAGATGCTATGGTAAAAGCAGCTCGAGTAACCTTAGTAGGTTACGAAAAAATAGGTAGTGGAAGAGTTACAGTAATCGTCAGAGGAGACGTATCAGAAGTACAGTCATCAGTATCGGCTGGTATTGAAGCAGCTAATCGGGTAAATGGAGGTGAAGTTTTATCAACTCATATTATTGCTCGTCCTCACGAAAACTTAGAATATGTATTACCAATTCGTTACACTGAAGAAGTAGAACAATTCAGAACTTACTAAAATTATTTACTATCTAAGTAAAAAATTAAGGATAAAAACCCAATTATAAACTAAACGCAAAAAGAAGAAATATTATGTCAATCGCAGTAGGAATGGTAGAAACTCTAGGGTTTCCAGCAGTAGTAGAAGCAGCAGACGCAATGGTAAAAGCTGCCCGTGTAACCTTAGTAGGTTATGAAAAAATTGGAACTGGTCGAGTTACAGTAATAGTCAGAGGTGATGTATCAGAAGTACAAGCATCAGTACAAGCTGGAATTGAAAATGTTAAACGAGTAAACGGTGGACAAGTATTATCCCATCATATTATCGCTCGTCCTCATGAAAACCTAGAATATGTATTACCCATTCGTTACACCGAAGAAGTAGAACAATTCCGAGAAAGTATCAATCCTCGCCCTCTTAATCGCCCCTAAAATAATACAGAAATAATGCAAATTGCCAAAGTTTGTGGCACGGTTGTTAGTACCCATAAATCTCGTACTCTAACAGGAATTAAGTTACTTTTAGTTCAATTTATAGATGTCAATGGACAAATGTTAACTGAATATGAAGTGGCTGGAGACTTAGTGGGTGCTGGACTAAATGAATGGGTATTAGTGACTAGGGGTAGTGCGGCTAGAAAAGAAACAGGACAAGAAGATCGTCCAATAGATGCCATGGTAGTTGGTATTATTGACACTGTTACAGTATCGAAAGAATTGTTATACAGCAAAAAAGACGAGGAAAGAGTATTTTAAATACTAAAATTTTTATGGAGGAATCGGATTAAGTGAATGTACCATCACGGTTAGCACCCCCGACTCCTTGGTCAAAAAACTTAGCTGAACCCAAAATTGATGATGGTGCTTATATTCATTCTCTCTCTAAAATCGTTGGGGATGTATTCATAGGAAGCTCATGTTTCGTTGCACCAGGGACTTCTATTCGTGCTGATGAGGGAACACCTTTTTATATTGGTGCTGGAAGTCAAATTCAAGACGGTGTAGTTATTCATGGTTTAGAACAAGGAAAGGTAAGAGGGGATAATCAAACAGATTATTCAGTTTGGATTGGGCAAAATACTTGTATTAGTCATTTAGCTTTAATTCATGGTCCTGTTTATATCGGGGATAACTGTTTTATCGGTTTTCGTTCAACGGTTTTTAATGCCAGAGTAGGGGCTGGTTGCATTATTATGATGCACGTCCTTATTCAAGATGTAGAAATACCAGCAGGAAAATTTGTTCCTTCGGGGGCAGTAATTACCAGTCAACAACAAGCCGATCGCCTAGCAGATGTAAAACCAGAAGATCGGGCTTTTGCGGATCATATGGTCTATATTAATGATACATTTGCCGCTAGTCATAAGGTTGAGGATTCCCTTAGTAGTAATACTACAAAAATATCTCAAAGTCAAGATCAAGTTAATAATAATGATTATCAATCAGTAAATAATATGAGTTTAAGTTCAGAAATTATTAATCAAGTGCGATCGTTTTTGCGTCAAGGATGTACTATCGGAGTTGAATATGCTGATATACGTCGTTTTAAAACGAAATCGTGGATGACGGCTTCCTTACAAGGCACAAGTGAAAGCCAAGTTTTAAATGAATTAGAATCTTTATTGTCTAATTATCAAGGGCAATATGTTCGTTTGATTGCGGTTGATCCTAAAATTAAACGTAGATTAGCAGAAATCATTATTCAACGCCCTGATGATACTCCCGGTCATCCTACCCAAATTAAAGCGGCTAAAACTTTAGCAAATAACAATAATACTACTTTAAGTCAAGCTAGTGCTGGTAATGGTAGTAATTTAGCTTATGAAGTTCGTTCTTTACTTCAAAGTGGTTATCAAATTGGTATCGAACACGCTACTACTCGCCGTTATAAAAGCAAATCTTGGGTTACAGCTCCTATAATTGAGGCAACTTCAGAAAAAGAAGCCTTAAGACAATTAGAAGCCTATTTAAGAGAGTTTCAAGGGGAGTACGTTCGTTTAATTGGTATTGATGCAGCAGCCAAAAGACGAGTATCTCAAGTGATTATTCAACGTCCAGACGGTCAAGTTACAGTTAACAGTAATGCTAATGGTAATGCGACTTATAGCAATGTTGCTTCAGGAGGAAACTCAGGCGGCATGAGTCAAGAGGTTATTACTCAAATTCGTTCTTTATTATCTCAAGGTTTTCAAATTGGCACAGAACACGCTGATAAACGCCGTTTTAAAACGAAATCTTGGCAAAGTTGTTCTCCTATTAATAGCACCCGAGAAGGTGATGTTATTAATGCGTTACAGGCTTGTTTGAAAGATCACAGTGGGGAATATGTGCGTTTAATTGGCATTGATACTAAGGCAAAACGCCGAGTTGTGGAGTCCATTATTCAACGTCCAGATCAACAAATTGTGGTTTCTAGTCCATCAAATACAGTTGCTTCTTCTTCTAATTCTTCCAGTTTTTCTAATGGTAATGGAAATAGCCAAAGCTATAGTAATGGTAATAGTGGTTTAAATCAAGATGTAGTAGCCCAAGTAAAATCTTTGTTAAATCAAGGATTAAAAATTGGTACAGAACACGCTGATAAACGCCGTTTTAAAACTAAATCTTGGCAAAGTTGTTCTCCTTCTAATAGTCAGAATGAAAGAGAAGTAATTAACTTTTTAGAAAACTGTCTCAAAGAACATCAAGGGGAATATGTACGTTTGGTGGGCATTGATTCTCAAGCTAAAAAACGTGTTTTAGAAGCGATCATCCAAAGACCCTAATAATTTGATAATTGATAATTGATAATTGATAATTAAGCAAACAACTTTCAAAATTTGGCTAGTTGTGGGTTGAATTGATCATTAAAAATATCAATTGTCAACTATCAACTTTTAACTGTCAAAATGTAGAAATGAAATTACCCGTATTACGACCAGTGAATATTTCAGAGATTTATATTAGCGGCGATGTCGTTATAGATGATAGTGCCGTGATTGCCGAAGGCGTTATTTTACAAGCAGTAAAGGGCAGTAAAATTGTTATTCATGCTGGGGTATGTATCGGTATGGGTTCGATTCTTAAGGCTTATGATGGCACGATCGAAATTAAGGAAAATGTAGTTTTGGGGGCAGGTGTGTTAATTTTGGGTAATAGTAAAATTGATTCTCAAGTTTGTATCTCCACTTCTACTACTATTTATAATACTTCTGTTGAGACTACTAATATTATTCCAGCTGGGTCACTTTTAGGAGATTATGAACTTAAATCGGGAGATTTTAAGACAACAGAAATCAAAACAGAAAAAAAAGAGGATAAAAATCCTCCTAAATCAAATATGGCAAATGTCAATCAAACAGATAATTTAATTGAAAATTTGAACGAATTAGATACTGAATCAGACTTATGGGATTTTTCAGAAAATAACATCAATGAAGATTTTAGAGAAGAAAAAGAAGAAGTTATTATTGAGGCTAAAGAATCTTTAACCCAAAATAACAATCAAAATTCAGTAGTTGGTCAAATTTACATCAATAAATTATTGGTGACATTGTTTCCAGAAAAACAAAAAATTAACAAATCTAATAACTTGTAAAACAATTATTAGAAATTAGATTTATTACACAATTAGGATGATTTTATCCATTATGATCAATTTAGATTTAATCTTAGGAATATTCGCCATATTAATTTTAGTTAGCGGTTTATTTATGCTACTAAGTGGTGTATCTAAAATGAATGATTAATTTGTCCTCTGTTTTGAGATAAAAATATAATTAAATCGTTTTGAGATTTTTTTTAGAAAAAAGAATGACGATTAAAAATTTTATAATTGCAATAAATCTCTCACTACCAGATTATATTTTAGTCAATCAGTGCATTAAGTAAAACATCACTTAAACTCATACTTTGCATATCTTCAAGAGTAACAGTATCAACAATATCAAACTTAGCACCCGCTTCTTGTAATTGGTCATCAAGAGCTTTAAAATACTTAGTTGCTTTTTTGTTTTTGCCAATTTGAATAAAAGAAATACCTAACTCTTCATCTCGATCAATTTTTTGGGAAGCATCAATAATGGTGCGGATAATTTCTTTGGGTTCGTTAGGAATGTCGTCAGTTATAACTAATAGAGTTTCGCCATTAGGTTTATTTTTGCCTTGGGCTTTTCTTTCAAAATAGTTATTTAGAGCATCATTTAATACTGGTTGTAACTCAGATTTACCCATAGGTTCATTTTGGGCATAAATTTCTTTTACTTTATCTACTGTAACGTTATCATAACGTTTAAAATTACTAGAAAATAAATAAACAGTAATTCCATCGCTATCTATTTCGTCACATTTTTCAGCAAGGGCGATCGTTGATTCTTTTGCCACTTCCCATAAAGTCTTACCGTTGCCACTATCATCAGCTAAACTACCGCTTTTATCAATGATTAAAGTATAATCTCTGTCTTTTACTAGGGTATTAGTTTCCATCATGTTTACTTTTTTATGTGTTGAGAATTTTAGGTTATTACTTTTAGCCTATAATAATTTAAAAGGAATGGCACATTTTTTTTTATTAATCTAAATTAAAGCAATAGACACTACTGTTAAGACAAAATAAACAAGAGGTTTTAACCCCTTGTCTCATCAATTTGACACTTGCTATAACTTGAGGTTTTAGATTTTTATGGTTTATTGATAACCAATTCTACAAAGATTTGAACTTAATATTGTCGTTTAGGTTAAGGCATCGAAACCCAACAAAACTTTTATATAAATAAATCAAAAAAAGTATCAGCTTTATTAAATGAATTTAGTTAAACGTTTATATAATTCTTTAGATCATCGTATTCGTTATCGAACTTTAAAACCTATTTTAGAAAAAATAGAAATTAATTATGGCGATTTATTATTACCAAAAATTGCTAATTTTAATTATGAAAAATTACCAAAAATAGCGTTAGTAAAACAAGATGTTTACCAAGATTTATATTGTTGTTCGCCTAATTCTTCTGTTCAAGAAATAATTTTATCTAGTTTTCAAAGAAGTGGATTTGTTGGTTTATTTACTAAGTTTAATGCCGATTTTTTGATTGTCAAAGCTGAACAGGATTTAGAATGTAATATTTGGCAACAAAAACATTTTGACTGTCATCAAGAGTCGATTGAATTTTATTTATCTTTACAAGAAAAACACTCTTTATATAGTCAATCTGTTAACGAAATTGATTGGAATTTATATGATATTGTCATTAGTATTGATATTGCTATTCCTAGTAGAATTACTAAACAATTTCCTCATATCTTATGGTGTTATTGTATAGGTGAGCCTTGTATGAGGGCGTATCAAGAATCTAAACTTAAACCAATTGATGGTTATAATTTATTCTTAAATCAACAATTTAGACATCTTAGTTTTGTCAATTCTTTACCTAAGCATGAGATAGAATTTCCTTATTATTTACAATATTATGGTTGTTATAAAAATATCCTTAATTTAGATATTAAAGACTCAGAAAAAGAAGGGTTATTTATTGAGTTTAATTGGCGTAAAATTTTGACTGAAAAACAAAAAAAAGATTTAAGTAATTTTGGATCAATTCGATGTCCTAAGGGTATTAAAAATATTTTATTAGAGTTGGCAAAAAGTAAATATTTTCTAATTGGTGAAGGTACAAGAGGATTATGGGGTAATGGTATGATTGAGGCGATCGCCTCTGGTTGTTTACTAATCGGAAATCCTTTATATGTCAAACATAAATCTCTATTTACATCCGCCACTGTTGTTTATAATTTCGACCAATTATTACAAAAATTAGCCTTTTTTGAAAATAATAATAATGCTTATCATCAAGAATTAGAAAAACAAAGAAAAATCTTAGACTATGTTTGTTTTAATCGTCCTATGAATGATCTATTAAGTATTATAAAGTAATACAAATGTATTGTTAAATTGAAAAAAATTTAGTGATTTTAATTTTTGCTAAATATCTATAATTGGTTATTTTATATGGCTTTTCATTATTTGTAAGTAGGTAGAAAAACTAAATTAAAAAACTATTGACATTGTTTAAATATTTAACTATCATCATGTTTAAATCAATTAACTCAATTCTAAATAAAAAAGTAATGATCAAAAATAATACTTTCTCAAGATTAGCTCAAGCAACTGCAGGTTTAGGATTAGTTGCAGCTTTAGGCGTAATTGCTGCTCCTGCTCAAGCTGCTGTGCTTAATGGTACTCTAGCAACTTCTGATGGTACTACTGATTTTTATCAGTTGTTTATTGACCCATTAAATCCAGCTGGGCAAGCTCCGCCTCCAACTTTCTCCGTAGTCTTTAGCCCCGTAGTGCAAGGAGGTTTAACCGTTGTGAATGCAGCCACAGGACAATTTGATCCTTTCTTTAGTACACCTCCACTTCAACTTGTTTCCACTGCACCTCCCGAATCAGGTAGAGCAGCTAACTTTACCTTTACGGGTGGAAGTAATGCTGGTTTTTCTTATACCCTTGACAACCCTATCAGTTTTAGCTTAAATGGTGTTGTAAAAACAATTTCTTCAGGATCGACATTTACTGGTCTAGTAAATGGTACTTCTGTTGAACTTTCTCTTGCTTCAGGTACTGCAGTGAATTCTACTGTATTAATTCCTGGTGATGGTACTTATACTTTTAATAATCCCCAAAGAGAAATAACTGGTTTAGCATTTACTTTCAATGATACTCCAGCAACTGGAGGTGGCAGTTGGTCTGGTAATGTAGATTTGCGATCTCAAGAATCTGTTCCTGAACCTAGTGCTTTATTAGGTCTTCTTGCTGTTAGTGGTTTGGCTTTTGGCTTAAAAGGCAAAAAAGCCTAATTTTTGATTAACTAACTTATCAGATTGCTTAATTTTAAAAGCAATTTTATTATAGCCAAATATAAAAAACCTCAGTAAGTACACTTACTGGGGTTGTTATTATTTAAAATCTATACAAATAAGGTTTTTTTATTATCTTTAAATGATTATGCTTTTTGTTTTTTTGCAAAAACAGCTAAACTGGCGATCGCTGCCAAACCAAGTAAAGCAGAAGGCTCTGGAGTATCTTGAGTAGTAACACCAACTGCATCTATACGAACATCATAAGCAAGTTCACCAGTAATTCTTAATTCAACATCACTAATTGCTTGGGGAAGAAGACCTGCTGCCCATGAATAACGACCGATTATAGGAATCTGTACAGGAGCAGCTGCTGCTAAACCATTGACGATAAGAGTTGCTTGAACAGGAGGATTTCCTGCATTACCTAAGTCAAGACCGGTTACATCAATGAAGAAGGATTGAGTACCAGCAGGGAGATTTAAACCTAAACCAGGACCAGCTGCAGCAGTAGTTCTATTGTCCCATATGATACTAATATCAGAGTCAGCACCAACTCCATTATTCAAATCAAAAGAACCATTTCCAACTTCAATACCCACATCATTAGAACCATTGCCAGTACTTCTAGCACCAGTAATAAAACGGCTAATAATAGATGGTACTTGACCTAGACCACCAGGCTGAATTTGAGGATTACCAAGACCAAAATTTACAAAATTAGCAGGACCACCGGGAGGAGCTGCGGGAAAACCTAGTACGGGAGTACCACCAATAGTACCGGTAATAGCAAAAGAAGTAGCAGTTGTATCACTGAAATCATCTAAAAGAATAGTAGCCGCATCTGCTTTAGTAGCAAATGCAGTTAAAGTGCTTGCAATGAATAAACCAGAAAGTAAAACTTTTTTCATGAGTTAAGTAGTTATTGAGTTATTAATTCGTTTGAAATTAGCATATCTCAATAAAATTGGAATGTCAACACTTTTTTTTTAAAAAAAACTTTTTTTACGATAATTAACAAAAGAGTGAATTAATTTGGTTAATAGCTTATTTACAATAGTTAATATTATGGTGAAATTATTGATTATTTTAGAGATAAAAATAAAAATAAATTTTGTTGGGGAGATAGTTTTATCCACAAATTATTAAAATAAAAGTCTTGTTTCTGATAAAATCTTAGAGAAATGTAAAAAAAATTAACAAAACTTAATATAGTAATGAAGATATTAATTATAGGTGCAACAGGTACTTTAGGGCGGCAAATTGCAAGACAAGCTATAGATAAAGGTTACAAAGTACATTGTTTAGTAAGAAATTTGAATAGGGCAAGTTTTTTAAAAGAATGGGGCGCCGAAATAATTAAAGGTGATTTATGTAAAATTAATACTTTATCAGAAGCCCTAAAAGATATAGAGATAGTAATTGATGCTGCTACTGCTAGAGTTACCGATTCCTTAAGCATTAAAAAAATTGATTGGGAAGGAAAATTAAATTTAATCAAAGCCTGTCAAGAAGCAAAAATTAAGCGTTATCTCTTTTTTTCCATTTTAAACGCTTCAGAGTATCCCGATGTACCATTAATGGATATAAAAAATTGCACGGAAATATTTTTAAAAGAAAGTGGCTTAAACTATACAATTTTAAAACCAGCTGGATTTATGCAAGGTTTAATAAGTCAATATGGCATTCCTATTTTAGATAATCAACCAGTGTGGGTAAGTGGTGAAAATACCCCGATCGCCTATATGAATAGTCAAGACGTGGCTAAATTTGCAGTCAAGGCGTTAGAAATACCAGAAACTGAGAATAAAAGTTTTCCTATCGTGGGTAGTCGTGCTTGGACGGGAGAAGATATTGTTAAAATTTGTGAACGTTTATCAGGAAAAGAGGCTAAAATTTCTCGCATTCCCCTTTCCTTATTAAGATTTTTAAGAAAATTTACTCGTTGGTTTAAATGGACTTTAAACACTTCTGATCGATTAGCTTTTGCTGAAGTTTTAGCTAGTGGTAAGCCTTTGGATGCTTCTATGACTGAAATTTATGAAATTTTTGGTTTAAATCCTGATGAAACTACTACTTTGGAAAATTATTTAAAAGAATATTTTGATCGTATTACCAAAAAACTAAAAGAAATTGATTACGAAAAAATTAAACAAAAACGTAAAAAGAATAGCTTTTTTAAATAAGCCAACATCGGTTAAGATTACAGGCTGGAAGCCTGTACCACAGTAAGATTAAAGACTGGAAGCCTGTATTACAGTAATATTACAAGCTCAAAAAAGCCCATAAAAAATTTTTTTAACTTAGAATAAAAATAAATTTATACAAAAAAAAGAAAAATTATGTTTTTAGTAACAGGTGCAACAGGTTCATTAGGTCGTAGAATAGTACATCAATTAAGAGAACAAAATAAGTCTGTTCGGGCTTTTGTTCGTTTATCTTCTCATTATCAAGACTTAGAAAAAGCAAACGCTGAAATTTTTATCGGTGATTTGAAACAAGATAAAGATATAAAAAAAGCGATTCAAGGTATCAAGTATGTTATCAGTTGTCATGGCTCTGGTAATGATTCTCAGGCGATCGATTATCGTGCCAATATTGAATTAATTGATCAAGCTAAAGAAAATGGGGTTGAACATTTTGTCTTTATTTCTGTGATAGATGCCGATAAAGATTATGAAGATAGCACTGTTTTTAAGGCTAAAAAAGAAGTAGAAAAATATTTAATTAAAAGTGGTTTAAATTATACTATTCTTAGGTCGTCTGGTTTTGCTAATAATCTTTTACCTTTAGCTCGAAGATTTCGAGAGACTGGTTTTTACTTGCTGATAGGTGATGCTAATAATCGAGCTTCTACCGTTAGTACCGATGATTTAGCTACTATTGCGATCGCCTCTGTTTCTGTAGCAGATGCCAAAAATAAAACCATACCCGTAGGAGGGCCTGAAATTATTAAAAGAGGTGAAATTGCTAAGATTTTTGCCCGAGTTTTTCACAAAGAACCTTTTATTGTTAATCCTCCCCTTGACCTTTTTGATGGTTTAAGAATGGCGATCGGTATCTTTAACCCCGATCTAAAAAAATCTCTTGGCACTTTACGCACTTTACTAGCCCACGAATTTTATTGCACTCCTGAAGAAATAGCTAATTTAGAATCTATTTATGACATCAAAATGGAATCTTTAGAAAATTATCTAAAACGTAATTTAGCTAATTAATTCATTGTCCCTTATCCAGCTCCCCCTTTTTTAAGGGGGTTGGGGGGATTCTTAATTGTTATCAATTAACTTCTTAATGGCGATCGCCAAATAATATTATGTTTGACAAACTTTTTATTGAGAACGATCATATTGACCAAATCAGCAAAATGAAGCCTCGCAAAGGAATCATCATCGGATTAGGGCAAGTAGGATTAGCTTGTGCCTATTCAATTTTGATTCAAGACTGTTTTGATGAACTGATTTTACAAGATATAAATACCGAAAAATTAGAAGGGGAAGTAATGGATTTACTTCATGGTATATCTTTTGTTTCCCCCACCGATTTAAAAATGGGTAAAGTGGCACAAGAAGGAAAAGACGCTGATTTAGTAATTATCACTGCCGGAGTTGCTCAAAAAGAAGGAGAAAGCCGTTTAAGTTTACTAGAAAGAAATATTGATATTTATAAAGATATTCTTAAAGACGTAGTCAAATATTGCCCGAAAGCAATTATTTTAATTGTCAGTAATCCAGTGGATATTATGACTTACGCCACTTTAAAAATTACGGATTTTCCTGCCTCAAGAGTTATCGGTAGTGGCACAGTATTAGATACTTCCCGTTTTAGAACTCTTTTAGCCAAACAAATGGATATAGATGCTCGTAGTGTCCACGCTTACATCATCGGCGAACATGGTGATACTGAAGTACCCGTATGGAGTACAGCAAATGTAGCTGGAATGAAAATAGTCCCTAATAATTGGGAAGATTTAGCCCAAGATGAACAAAAAATCTTAACAAATATTTTTCATCAAGTAAAAAATGCCGCTTATGAAATTATTAAACGGAAAGGTTATACTTCTTATGCCATAGGCTTAGCAACTACAGATATTGTTAAAGCTATTCTTTATTCTCAAGAAAGAGTTTTAACCGTTAGCAGTTTAATGACTGGTTTATATGGCATTAATGATATTTGTTTAAGTCTGCCCAGAGTAGTTAATGAAAAAGGCATTATCAAAACTGTTAATCTAACTCTTAATTCTCAAGAGGAAAAATTATTACAGAAATCAGCTCAAGTCTTACAAGATGTTTTTGCTCAACTTAAATTTTAAAATTTAGTTAAAATAATCAAGACGAAATTTATTATCTATAATAGGGGTTTAACAAGGGGTTTAAACCCCTTGTTTGTAAAGTTTTAAGACTTTTTTGCTACTGCTATGCCTTGAACAATTGTCAATTATCCATTATCAATTATTCCCTTGATCGCTTATCATTAAATAATGAATGACAAAAAATAGTTCTCTAAAATTTAAAATTATAGATACAAGAATATGAAAGACCTCTCGAAATATAGAAATATAGGCATATTTGCTCACGTTGATGCAGGTAAAACTACCACCACGGAAAGAATTTTAAAACTTACAGGTAAAATTCATAAAATTGGTGAAGTCCATGACGGTGCGGCAACTACTGATTTTATGGAACAAGAACAAGAAAGAGGTATTACTATTCAATCGGCAGCCACCAGTTGCTTTTGGAAAGATCACCAATTTAATATTATTGACACTCCAGGCCACGTTGATTTTACCATTGAAGTATATCGTTCCTTAAAAGTTCTTGATGGTGGTATCGGTGTATTTTGCGGTTCTGGCGGCGTTGAACCCCAATCAGAAACCAACTGGCGTTATGCTAATGATTCTAAAGTTGCTCGTATTATTTATGTTAATAAACTTGATCGCACTGGGGCTAATTTTTATAGCGTAGTTAAACAAGTTAAAGAAATTCTAGCGGCTACTCCTTTAGTTATGGTTTTACCTATTGGTATTGAAACTGAATTTAAAGGCGTTGTGGATTTACTTACTCGTAAGGCTTGGATATGGGACGATTCTGGCGATCCCATGAATTATACTATTCAAGAAGTTCCAGCTGATATGGTTGATGATGTGGAAACTTATCGAGAAATGTTAATTGAAACGGCTGTTGAACAAGATGATGTTTTGATGGAAAAATATCTCGAAGGTGAAGAAATTTCTGTTGATGATATTAAACGTTGTATTCGCAAAGGTACTCGTGATTTAGCCTTTTTCCCTACTTACTGCGGTTCATCTTTCAAAAATAAAGGAGTACAGTTAGTTTTAGATGCGGTAATTGATTATTTACCTGATCCTACTGAAGTTAATCCTCAGCCTATTACTGATATTGAAGGTAATGAAACTGGAGAATTTGCCATCGTTGATCCTAAAGAACCTTTACGGGCTTTGGCTTTTAAAATTATGGATGATCGCTATGGTGCGTTAATCTTTACTCGTATTTATTCTGGTACTTTAAATAAGGGGATGACTGTTTTAAATACGGCTACGGGTAAAACTGATCGCATTGGTAGAATTGTAGAAATGCACGCTAATGACCGTCAAGAAGTTGATAACGCTCAAGCTGGTGATATTGTGGCGATCGTGGGTATGAAAAATATCCAAACTGGTCATACTCTTTGTGATCCTAATCACCCTGGTACTCTTGAACCTATGGTATTCCCTGAACCTGTTATTTCTGTGTCTATTTCGCCAAAACAAAAAGGCGGTAATGAAAAAATGGGTATGGCACTTACTAAAATGATTCAAGAAGACCCTTCTTTTTATATGGAAACGGATCAAGAAAGTGGTGAGACTATTATTAAAGGTATGGGTGAGTTACACCTAGACATTAAAGTTGATATTCTCAGACGTACTCATGGTGTTGAGGTGGAAGTTGGTAAGCCTCAGGTTGCTTATCGTGAATCTATTACCAAAGTTGTTAATGATAGTTATACCCATAAGAAACAGTCGGGCGGTTCGGGACAATTTGGACGTATTGATTATACGGTTGAACCGGGTGAAGTTGGTAGTGGTTTCTTATTTGAATCTAAAGTTACTGGGGGTAATGTTCCTCGTGAATTTTGGCCAGCAGTTCAAAAAGGTTTTGAACAAAGTGTTGCTAAAGGGGTTTTAGCTGGTTTTCCTTGTGTTGATCTTAAAATTACCTTAACAGATGGTGCTTTTCATGCTGTTGACTCTTCGGCGATCGCCTTTGAAATTGCAGCTCGTGCTGGTTATCGTCAATCAATTCCTAAAGCAGGCCCCCAATTATTAGAACCTATTATGAATGTGGACGTTTTCACCCCTGAAGATCATATTGGGGACGTAATTGGGGATATTAACCGCCGTCGGGGTATGATTAAATCTCAAAGTACAACTCCTATGGGTGTTCGTATTAAAGCGGAAGCACCTTTAAGTGAAATGTTCGGTTATATTGGTGATTTAAGAACAATGACTTCTGGGCGAGGTCAATTTTCTATGGAATTTTCTCATTATTCTCCATGTCCTAAAAATATTGCCGAACAAGTAATTCTCGAAACTAAAGAGCGTGAATTAGCAGCCGCCAAATAATTAATTTTAATTAGATTATCGTGAGGAGTGAAAACTCCTCTTTTTTATTTAGTACAGGCATCCTGCCTGTAATCAATTAAATTTTATGAAAAAAAGACAGGCTAGAAGCCTATCTAAAAGGAGAGTATTTTTACTTATAAAAAAAGTATTAATGTGAGTTAGAGTTAAATTTTCAAAAATTAAATAGGGGATAACTGAGAAAGTTGATCATCTCTTCTTCCTTTAAAGGAAGGGAAAATAAGTGTCCTTGGAATTCTTCACAACCTAAACTAGATAATAATTCTAACTGTTCTTTTGTTTCCACTCCTTCTGCTACAACTCTGATGCCAAAACTATCTCCTAAATTAATTAAGGCACTAATAATAGGAATTTCTTGATTATCCTGTACCACATTTTTAATCAGAGATTGATCAATTTTTAAAGTATTAAATTTAAAATCTTTTAAATAGTTGATTCCAGATGTACCTCTACCAAAATCATCTAAACAAATATTCACGCCTATTTGATTTAATTCGTTAAAAATTTGAGTACTTAAATCTAAATCCGTTGCTAAAGTTTTTTCGGTAATTTCTAACTCTAAAAATTCTGGATTTAAATTGGTTTTTTGTAAAATATTTTTAATTAATTCAACAAAATTTGGGTGTTGAAATTCTTGAAGGGAAATATTCAGACTGATAGAAAAAGAATGGGAATCATTTTCTTGCCATAATTTAATTTTTTGGCAAACTTCTTCTAATATCCATTTCCCAATGGGAATAATTAAACCCGTATCTTCTGCTAATTCTAAAAATTGTGCAGGTAAAAGATAATCGCTATCAGGATGTTGCCAACGGACAAAGGCTTCTACTGCTGTAATTTCTTTATTTTTAACGTTAATTTGTGGTTGATAATGTAAGAAAAATTCTTGTTTTTCTAAAGCTGTTATTAAAGATTTTTCTAAATGGATTAATTTTTCAATTTTTTCTTGAACTTTTTGATTATAAAATTGGTAATTTGAATTAGCCTTTTTTTTACTTTGATTTAGAGCTTTTTTAGTATTATCAATTAATTGTTCAGCCGAATCTACTTTTTTTTCATAGATACCGATCGCCATATTAGTTTTAACAAATATTTTTCGTCTTTCCTTTACAAAAGGATGGGCAAAAGAATCTAAAATTCTGGTGCTAATTTTTCCTAAATTTTTTTCACTTTTAACAGAAGGTAATAAGACAATAAATTGGTTATTATCCCATTTTGCTAAAGTATCTCCTGCACGAATACAATCTTTTAATCTTTCACTACAGTCTTCTAAAAGACTAGATTCAAGCTGAGAATTTATGGTCATTTTAAAATCTTTCAATTCTTCTATTTCGATCAAAATTAACGCTAAAATACCTTCTTGTCTTTTATTATTGGCGATCGCCGTGTTTAATTGTTCAAGAAAAAATCTCCGATTAGGTAACCCCGTCGATAAGTCAAAAACTCCTTTTTCTAAATAGTCTCCAGAAAAAGATAAATTATCTTGACGCAGAGAAAAACATAAAATCTGTTGATCTCCATAATTAAGAAGATTAATATTACACTCTAATGAAACTAAAGATTTATCTTTATGATAAAAATTAAATGTTTTAGTTAAATTAGACTCCATGGTTAAACAATTATTAATTTCTTTTTGTAAATCAAGAGGTTGCAACACAAAAATATCAGTCAAATTAAGACTATAAATTTCATCCAAACCATAACCTAAAAGATCACTAAAAGCATTATTGGCCTCAAGAATTTTATGTTGAAAGGAATCAGCCATAAAAATAGCTTCTTTAGTTTGATTAATAACCGTTTTATAACGCAATTCACTTTCTTTTAATTGGGCTTCTAATTGCTTTCTTTTGGTAAAATCAAAAACATAAGTTCTAATTAATTTTTGATCAGACAAATAATGAATATATTGTTCAAAAATTTGATGATTAAGTTTAACTTCTCTAACAAATAATTTATTATCCTTATTTTCTTGTTTAATATTTTTAATTAAGCCTAAAAGTAAAGGATGATCAAGGGTTTTCGTAATGTCAGGAAATTTACTACAGGCGGCGGGATTTAAATAAGTAATAGCCCCACTCCAATCAATCTCAATAATCGGATTTGGACTTAATTCAGGAAAAGAAGCTAGTTTTTCTAAATTTTGTTCTTGCATTAGTGCCTCAGATTTTTCTATCTGAGAAGTAGAGAGAATAATAGTTGATTTATCATCTCTTTCCATTGTCTGATTTTTTTCTCCAAAGGTTTTTTGGCGATGAGT
>CAZWLZ010000021.1:0-18654 GCA_964634505.1 uncultured bacterium
GTAAACCGGTAGCAGAAAATTTAGGTATTCAAGTTTATAGTTATGCTGATAGTGTCGAACTTAATTAAAATAGCCTAATTTATTTATTAATGCCAAAATCTGTGCTTAAATCAATCCAATATTCCTCAACTTTTTCAGCGAAATTAAGCAACAGATAATTAATGAACGAGATTAAATCCTATCTTAAATGTCAACTAGCAGAAATTGTGCTAGAATGTTCTGGAATTAAGAAAATAGCTAAAGTATCTTTATAAATGCCTTAAGAAAAATTTATCTTACCCTAAAAAAAAGTGGCGATCTCCTTTTTATTAATCAAATAATCAAATGAATAAAATAAAATCTTTTATAAATTCTAAAGTTAAAAATCCCGCTTATAAAGTAGCATTAGCAACCATTAATCATAATCGTGTTTTAATTGCTCTGAATTTTAATGCTAATATATTCTCAGCAGTCTTAGAAGGTAGTACATTTGGATTAATTTTTTTAGCATTAGAAGTAATACAAAAACAAGGTCAAATTAATTTTGATAATTATCCTGTTTTGAACAATCCCTTTCTTTCTAATATTTTAACTAATTTGGGACCTGGTAAATTATTTATTACTTTAATTATCATTGCTGTTATCTTTCAATTTCTCAAAAATAGCCTAAGTTATTTAGGTTCAATTACGGCAGGTTCTTTATCAATCCGTATCTCAGTGCAAATGACAGAGCGTGTTTTTCGACAAATTATGTCTCTGAGTTTTCCTTGCTCCAGTCGTTATAAAATAGGTGATTTGGGAGGCTATATGGGACAAGCTTCTCGGGCTATTGCTACTCAAGTTACAGTCTTGAACGGTTTAGCAGTAAGTTTTTTAACGACTATAGCTTATGTTTGTGTTTTATTAAGTATCTCAGTACCATTATCCGCAGTTACTATAATTATTTGTGGTTTATTAATTGCCATTCAAAAATATTTCTTACCGAAAATAGCCCAAACCTCAGTGGAAGCAACCAAAGCTGGAGTGGAATTAGTTAAACAAACCACCGAAAGCTTACAAGCATTACGTTTAATTCATACCTTCGCTCGTCAATCATTAGCCATAAATGAAGTACATAGACTTAATCGCATCTTAATTCCAATTAATGATAAACAAGTTAAATTAATAAACATTATTAGTCCTTTAGCTCAAATGATTAATATGTTTACAGTAGCCGGAATTTTAATACTTGGCTTTGCCTTCCTTAAAAACTCTCAATCTGTTTTACCATCTCTAGCCACCTTTATTATCGCTCTAAATCGTATTTCGGCACAATTCACGGGAATATCTCGCTTTATTAATCAATTAGCTCAAAATAGTGGAGATTTTAAACGGTTAGAAGATATTTTAACCCCTGATGATAAAGAATTTAGTCGATTAGGGGGTAAAACCTTCACCGGCTTAACCCAAGGCATTAAATTTAACCAAGTTTTCCTACAATATATCAATACTGACAAGCCCGCTTTAGAAAACCTCAATTTAGAATTACAAAAAGGTAAAGTCACTGCTTTAGTAGGCACTTCTGGGGCCGGCAAATCCTCCATTGCTGATTTATTAATCGCTTTATACGAACCTACTCAAGGAGCTATTCTAGTTGATGGAATTGACTTAAGAGAATATAGCTTAGAAACTTGGAGATCTCATTTAGGGGTAGTAAGTCAAGATACCTTTGTGTTCAACAATAGTATTGCTGACAATATTCGTTACGGTAAATTAGATGCTACAGATGAACAAGTAATACAAGCTGCCATAGCGGCTCAAGCACATAACTTTATTCAAGATTTACCTCAAGGTTATGATACCCTAGTAGGTGAACGTGGCTTTCGTTTATCAGGAGGGCAAAGACAGCGTTTAGCCTTAGCTCGTGCTATTCTCAGACAACCAGAAATTTTAATTTTAGATGAAGCTACCAGTGCTTTAGATAGCCAATCAGAACGTTTAGTACAAGAAGCATTAGCAATGTTTCAACAAGACAAAACTGTATTAGTAATAGCCCACCGTTTATCAACTATTGTTAACGCCGATAAAATTTGTGTATTAGAAAAAGGACAATTATTAGAAGAAGGTAATCATCAAGAATTATTAGCTAAAGCAGGTAAATATGCTAAATATTGGTTATTACAATCTCAAGGTGTAGAACCAGTCACCGCTTTAGTTAACTAAAAATTAAACATCTATGACAAGAACTTTAGAAACTGCAAAAATCTCGATAATATGCTATAGTTGACAAACAAAATTAGTTTTTTAAAATTCTTATGACTATAGGTGCGATTATTCTATGTCGTTGTGATTCTCATCGATTGCCGGGTAAAGTATTAAAACAGTTAGAAGGAAAACCTCTCTTAGAATATGTAATTTTAAGATGTCAACAAGTAAAGGAGATAAATAATCAAATAGTTGTTGCCACAACTGTAAGAACTATCGATGATCCAATTGTGGAATATTGCTCAAGGAAAAAAATTAATGTATTCCGAGGTTCATCTCACAATGTTAGCGAAAGACTTTTAAGTTGTGCACTTAATTATAATTGGCAATATTTTTTTAGAGTAAATGCTGATAGTCCTTTTATAGAAGTTTCTTTGTTAAGTTTTGCTTATACACTTGCCAAAACAGACAAATATGATTTGATCACAAACCTTTATCCTCGCTCTTTCCCCTATGGAGTTAGTGTAGAGATATGCAATACAAAAAAATTTCAAAAAGTTTGTGAGAAAATGAAGAGAACGAATCATTTAGAACACCCAACAAGCTTTTTTTATGAAAATATGGAACAATTTGATTATTTTAATATCTTAAAAGAAGGAGATAATTTATCAAAACTGAAAATGACTGTTGATACACAAGAAGATTGGTTTAAATTTGAAAATCTTGTGCATAATGTCAAAGATCAAGTATTGTCTTTATCTTATCTCGATTTCATCAATCATTATCAAACTATAATTTCCTAAAGAAAAAGAATAAAGTATGCTTAATTTATTTTGTATTCGTCCGCAAGGATTTAATGTTGGCAATGATGCCATTTTTATTAGTTTGCAATGTTTTCTTTATCAAGCTTTTGAACAAGTAGTTAATCTTATTTCTTTGCCGGCAACTTCACGTTATGAAAGTCAAGCCAAAGCAGGATTAACGGCAAAAACAATTTATGAAATAAACCAATATGGTCATGGTGTTATTGTCGGTGGAGGTAATCTATATGAAAATGGAGAATTAGACGTAAGTTTAGATGCACTAGAAACTCTGGAAGTTCCCATGATGCTATTTAGTTTATCTAGTGGCAGAATTTACAATCGTCAACATACATTAGTTTCAAGAACTGATGCCATGCCAGCAAGAATAATTAATCCTCTCAATCAAAAAGCAAACTATTCTTTAGCAAGAGATGAGCAAACTTATTTATACTTAAAAAGTATTGGTTGTGATCGCATTCAATTAGGAGGTTGTCCCACTATTTTTCTGAATCAAATAGCCCAAAAACTTCCTAATCTTTTTAAAAGAGATCAAGGACAAGTGTTAATATCTGTTCGTAATCCTTCTCTAATGAGTATTCCCTTGAGAAAACAATCTCAAGTTCGTAACGACATTCTACAGATTATTGATTTTTTAAAAAACAACGGCTATAAAGATATACGTTTTCTTTGTCACGATCATCGAGATATTTCTTTTGCCGCTTCTTTTGAGGAGATGGAATATGTCTATACAGGTGATGTTTATACTTATTTAGCAATGCTTAGATCTTGTGCTTTAAGTATTTCCTATAGACTTCATGCTTCTTTGCCATGTTTTTCTTTTGGTACTCCTACTATTAAAATTAGTTACGATGAACGAGCTATTAGTCTAATGAATACCATCGGACTCGGTGAATGGAATATTAATATGATGGAATCAGAACATGTTGTTGGTGAAGTGATCAAACGTCATCAGCGACTGAAAGAATTACCTAATTTAATTTCTCAAAATCAAGTACAATGGAATCAGTTACATGAAACAATGACTAAAACTTTTAGGTTATTTGCACAGGATGTCTTAGAATATAGCAAAAAAAATATCTAGAATAAAAAAAGCATGACAAACAACGTACATATTATCGCTGAAGCAGGCACTAATCACGGAGGAAAGCTAAGTATTGCTAAAAAACTCGTTGATGTTGCCGTAGAAGCCAACGCAAACTCGGTAAAATTCCAAATTATTTATCCAGAAGGACTTTATTTGCCCAAGTTTTTCCAAGAAGGAAAATATGTTGATAATGAGGTATTTCAAAAGCGGGCGGCAGGAATGCTCAAAGATGAAGAATACCGTAGTGTAGCTAATTATTGTCAAGGTAAGGGTACTCATTTTACTGCCTCTGTGTTTGATAGTCGTGGAATAAAATTGGTAAACGAGTTAAATGTAACCTATATAAAGATAGCTTCTTGTGATTTAAACAATTCTCATTTATTAAAAGAAGCGAGTGAAACTGGTAAAAAAATTATTATTTCTACCGGGATGGCTACTTTGGGCGAGATTGAAAAAGCTGTTTCTGATGTCGTCTCGACAGGGAATACAGATATTGTGTTGATGCACTGTGTTTCTGTATATCCTTGTCCTACAAGTAAAATGAATCTTAATTTTTTAAATGTTTTAAGGCAGACTTTTGGCTTTCCCATCGGATTGTCAGATCACACAGAAAATAGTTTAGCTTCTGCTATAGCTGTAAATATGGGTGTCAAATGGATCGAAAAACATTTTACTTTAGATCGTTGTGCAGAAGGCTTTGATCATTCTTATGCGATGGAACCAGCTAATTTTGCTCAATTTATTCAAGATATACGTTCTGCAGAACAAGCTTGTACTCCTCAATCTATTAAAATTCAGGAAGCCGAAGCTCATGTAAAAAGTAGAGCCAGAAGATCCCTTTATGCGGCTAGGGACATTCAAGAAGGAGAAAAATTGACAGAAAAGGATGTTCTCATTGTACGTCCTGAAGGTTCTTTAAAACCTAACGACTTATCACTAATATTAGGAAAGTGTCCTAAAGTTAGCATTCATCAATATGAAGCTCTTTCTTTAGACCTTTTTTGATAACATCTGATATAATAATCACAAATGAAAAAAATAAAGATGAAAAATAAAGATAAACTCAAAGTCATGTTTGTTTGTAGAGGTTCAGTCAGAGATGGACTGGGACATATTACTCGTTCTAGAACTTTAGCTAAAGTTATGGACACTATGGCATGGTCAAAGTTTGCAGTTATTGGTGATTCTTGTCCTGACAAATTGTTGAAAAACAGAGGGTTAGATTATGTAATTGTAAAAAGTGAATCTCAAATCATAACGATCTATCAAGAATTTAAACCGGAGATAGTTATTTTTGATCTTTTGGAGTTTAATTCCTCCGCTTTTTCTTTGATCAAGAATTCAAGCATTACCGTAAGTTTATCACCTATTTTTAATCACCTCTTAGAAGTAGATTTGATTTTTCATCGTTCAGCGATACAAGGAGAACAATGGCGAACTGATTTTGACCATCCCTTGATCAAATCTGGCTTAGATTATGCGATTATCAATGAGCATTGCCAGAGAATTGAAACTCACATCTATCGACATAATATAGAACAAGAAATACTGTCAGTTGCTATATCTATGGGAGGGGCAGATGCAGCCAATAAAACTCTCAAGATTATTGACGCTATCAAACACATACCCCAAAAAATGTTATTCTGGGTAATGCTAGGTGAGGGTTACGCCCACTCCTATCAAGAACTGGTGGATATAATGAGTGGTAGTCAACACGAAATTATCCTTGCTAAGTCAAATGATTCCATGTGGCGCATTCTTAATAGTTGTTGTTTAACTATATTGGCAGGAGGAACTACTACTTATGAAGCAGCTTATGCAGGCTTACCTTCTATAAACATTTTAGAGCAAGAAAATCATTTTTTTCTTATTAAAGAGTTGATTGATAAGGGTATTTGTCTATGTGCTGGAACTGATTTTGATTATTCTTTAAGCACTTTAGACAATTTACTGATTTCCTTCAATCAAAATCGCTATGAACTGTTGAGAATGCATGGAAAATCAAAGGTTGTTATTGATGGTTGGGGAGCAAAGCGTATAGCTGGAGAAATATATGATTACTACTGGCACATAAATTCAAAAAAAATAGTAGCTTAATTACTTTTTATAAATTTTTATTTAATTTTAATCAACAATAGTATTAGGATAATTTAATTAATGATAGAGAATTTGGAATATTCATATCTGATTAGTGATGAAGCTCTGCAAAGTGGCTTAGAAGAACATAATGATTGTGTTAAAGTTGAAGAACTTGAAGTTCTTGCCAATCGATTATGTCAGATGTATGTTCGTCTCAAAAAAGATCAAAAAAAACAACCAGAAGTTTATCTACCTGGTGGAGAATGGAATAGGCATATTGAAAACCGCAATTATATCTATGATGCATGGTTAAACGGAGATATTGACAAAACCATAGAAATATTTAGAAATTTTTGGCGGAATGATTTAGGGGTGATGGTTAAACAATACACAACCTATCAAAAGTTATTAGAAGATGCCGACATTAGATCTCAATTCATAGACCAAATGTCTTATGATTATATGGTTTGGGAAAATCTTTTTGATATTAATCCTGAAGAATTGGCAGTTCCTCCAGTGGGTAATCCTTGGGGTTATTATATAAATAATGTTATGATTGCTCCAAAAGCATTACGATATAATGTATTGGCTAATCAGGTAACGGAAATTACTAGGGATATAAAGGATCCAGTAATAGCAGAAATTGGGGCAGGATATGGCGGTTTTGCGTATTATTTGCTTCGTGACAAGAAAAAAGTAACCTATGTGAATTTTGATCTACCCGAAGTTTTAATGATTGCATCTTATTATTTAAAAAGAACACTACCACACCGCAAAATCTTTTTATACAATTCTGTTTTGGATTTTGACTCAAATATCTTAGAAGAATACGATGTAATTCTAATGCCCAATTGGATGTTACCTCTTTTACCTGCAAATAGCGTGGATCTGTTCTTAAATACATTTAGCTTATCTGAAATGTCTTTTGCTACTATAACCGAATATATGAAACAAATTGAACGTTGTTGTAGGGGGTATTTGTTGCATAACAATATGGATAGAAAAGGAGTTATAAATTTAGGTTACGAAAGAACTCCTTGCTCAAAATATCCCATTGATAAGTCAAAGTTTAAACAAATATATAAACGTTATGATTTATTTCAAAGACTACATTTTGGACGTGATGGTGATTATCGAGAGTTATTATATAAACGTATTTCTTTGTAGATTCATGTCAATTAATTATAGATATTTTTTAAGGTAAAAAGTGTATGCAGCAAATAGGTTTAATCAATTACGGCTCCGGAAATTTTTCATCTGTTAGAAATGCTTTAATTTTTTTGGATTTTAACATTGTCGAAGTTAAAAAACCACAACAGCTTAAATGTGTTACTCATATAATACTTCCTGGAGTAGGAGCTTTTGCTTCTACTATGCGGAAATTAAAAAAACTCAATCTTATTGATGCTTTAAAAGAGGAGGTTTTAATTAAAAAGAAACCTTTTCTAGGTATATGTGTTGGAATGCAAATATTAGCTAGTTTGGGTCATGAATTTGAAGATTATCTTGGCTTGGATTTTATTGAGGGAGAAGTTGATAAGATTGATGCCGAAAGTTATAAGTTGCCATTACCTCATATGGGCTGGAATGAATTAAACTTGAGAAAACATTCTTATTTATTTCACAATATGAGAGATTCACCTATCTTTTATTTTGTTCATAGCTATCACTTTATTCCTTATGACCATAATGTAATTACTGCTACGGCAGAATATGGCTCAGATTTAGTAACAGTGGTAGAAAAAGATAATATTTATGGGGTACAATTTCACCCAGAAAAAAGTCAACATGATGGAATCCAACTTTTAAAAAATTTTGTTAATATTGATTTTTAAATAAATATAGTTAATTTTTCTCTAAAAATGCTAAAAAGTCGTCTTATTCCCGTAGTTCTTTTAAGGAATGGAGTAGTAGTCCAAAGTAAAGGATTTAAACGTTACCAGTTGCTAGGAAATCCAATTACAATTGTTCAAAGATTAAGTGATTGGGCAGCGGATGAGTTAATTTACCTAGATATTAGTTCTCAGCCTATCTATGATCTCAGAAGAGATGATTTAAACTTCGCTAACCGAAATAATCTTCTAGCAATACTAGAAGATGTAGGTAAAAATTGCTTTATGCCTCTTACTTCTGGAGGTGGAATTAAAAACATGGAAGATATATTTGCTCGTATTCGTGCAGGTGCGGACAAAGTTTCTATTAATACTCAAGCCCTTAAACAACCAAATTTTATTGATGTCTGTGCTAAGGAATTTGGTTCACAATGTATTGTTGTTTCTATAGATGCTTTAGCCGAAGAAAATGGTTCATGGCAGGTTTATCAACAAGGAGGACGAGTGCCTACAGGTCGTATTCCTGCTGATTGGGCAGCTGAAGTTGAAAGTAGAGGAGAAGGAGAAATTTTTCTCAATTCTATAGATAGAGATGGTAGTGGTAAAGGTTATGATTTAGATTTAATTCACTCAGTAGTTAATGCAGTGAAAATCCCAGTAATTGTCTGCGGTGGAGTGGGAGAATGGTCTCATTTCGCATTAGGACTTACTGAAACTAGGGCCAGTGCGGTGGCAGCAGCCAATATTTTTCATTATACTGAAAATAGTATTTATAAAGCTAAGAAGTATCTCTATGATCACGGCTTTAATGTTCGTCAACCAGTTTTAGGAATTTCATAGGAGGTAAATAAATGCAATACTGCAAACGTTGTGTATATCCAGCAATTACAGTTAATACTATTTTTGATGATGAGGGTGTTTGTACTGCTTGTCAGGTAGCCGAAGAGTTTGACAAATTAACCCCAGAATTTTGGGAAATTAGAAAAAACAAATTTGTTCAGATTATCGAATCACATCGCCATAAAAGTGGGGACAATTATGATTGTATTATAGCGGTTAGTGGAGGCAAAGATAGCTATTGGCAAACTTATATTATTAAAAAAGTCTATGGTTTAAATCCTTTGCTGGTAACTTATCATGGTAATAACTATCTTCCTGAAGGACAAAGCAATTTAGACAGAATGCGAGATATTTGGGGAGTTGATCATCTCGTTTTTGGACCTAGTGTAGATACCTTAAAAAAACTAAATAGACTTTGTTTTAAAAAGATGGGAGACATGAATTGGCATTGTCACGCTGGAATTAAAACAGTTCCTATGATTGTGGCTGCAAGAATGAAAATTCCTATAGTTATTTGGGGTGAAACCACTTGGAGTATAACTGGTATGTTTTCACCAGATGATTATGTGGAATACAACAAGAGAACTGTTTTAGAACATGACTTGCGAGGTTATGACTGGAGTAGCATGATTGATGAAGAAGAAGGAATTGAAGCAAAAAATTTGATCTGGCTTCGGATGCCAAAAGATGAGGACTTTGCTGATGTAGGCATTAGAGGTATCTATATAGGCAATTTCTTCAAATGGGATCCTAATGTTCATGCTAAAAAAATGCATGATGAGTTTAAATTTGAATTTGCTCGCCAACCATTTGAAAGAACATATCGAATGATGTCTAATTTGGATGATATGCATGAAAATGGCATTCATGACTACATGAAATTTATTAAATTTGGTTATGGCAGAACTTCTGATCATGCTTCAAAAGATATTCGTTCAGGATATATGAATCGAGAAGAAGGCATTTCAATGGTGCAAAAATATGATCATGTTAAACCTCGTAGAGATTTGCAAAGATGGCTTGAATATGTGAACATGAAAGAAGAAGAATTTGACTATATCGCCGATACCTTCCGTGATCCTAGAGTTTGGTGGATAGAAGGTAATAAATGGTATAAAAACAACATTTGGGGTGAACCATCAGCTTATGGTTCAGTTTGCTTACACGACTCTCAAAAGTCTAAATATTTAAGATAGTATCCAATAGTCAACTTCAAACTCAATCTTTATTAAAAATAAAGTTAATTTGAATAAAATAGCTAAAAAATGACAAAACAAAACTTAAACTCTCTTAAGGAAGAGGAAATTCGTCCAGCAGGGTTAATGGCTGATAAGCAGCAATGTGTCGAAGCTGACCGTCAATTTTTATTAGATCGAAAAAGTGAATGGCTTAAAGTTGCTTGTCCAGCTTGTAATTTTAATAAATTCGATTTTTATGGTGAAAAATTGGGGTTTACTTATGTCGAATGTCAAAAATGTGGGACAGTATATACAAATCCGCGTCCTTCTCTTTCCCTAATGCATGAATTTTATGCAAATTCTCAGAATTATGCTTACTGGAATAAATATATTTTTCCTGCTACTGAGGATAATCGTCGTGAACGCATTTTTCGCCCACGAGCTAAAAGATTAGTTGAATATTGCAGACAGTTTGAAATATCAACACGCACTTTACTGGAAGTTGGTGCCGCTTTTGGTACATTTTGTGATGAGATCCGGAAGGAAGGATTATTTGAAGAGATTATTGCTTTAGAACCCACCCCGGATCTTGCTTCTACTTGTCGTCAAAGAGGTTTTGAGGTTCTAGAAACTTCGATTGAACAAGTTAAAGACAATGACATTGCAGATGTAATCGCTTCTTTTGAGGTAATTGAGCATCTTTTTGAACCTCGTCAGTTTATAAAGCAATGTTTTCGCTTATTAAAACCTCAAGGATTATTAGTTTTAAGTTGTCCAAATGTTCGAGGTTTTGATGTTGCTATGCTCAAAACTATTTCTAATACATTTGATCATGAACACGTTAACTATTTTCATCCTAAATCTCTGAGTATGTTAGTTCAGCAGTGTGGTTTTGAAGTTTTGCAAGTTGAAACTCCAGGTCAACTTGATGTAGATTTAGTAAGAAAACAAGTTCTAAATGGCATAATTGATCTCAATGATCAACTTTTCCTCAAAGAGGTGTTGATAGAACGTTGGCAAGAAATAGGCGACTCTTTCCAAAAGTTTCTTGCCGATCATAAATTATCTTCTCATATGTGGTTAGTTGCTAAGAAATCAAAACAAGAACAACCTAATAGTTTATAATTAAACGTAATCAATAATTATAATGCACTTTTTAATTACTGGCGGTGCCGGTTTTATCGGTTCTCATTTAACAGAAAAATTATTAGCTGAAGGTCATGAAGTTACCGTCGTTGATAATTTGAGTACAGGGAATTTAACAAATTTACCTAATCATAAAAAACTTAATTTAATCCAGAAAAATATACTCCTATGTGGAATCGATGATTTTAAAAAACCTCTAGATGGAATAGCTCATCTGGCTGCTAACGCCTCTGTAGAAAAATCTTGGTTAGAACCTTTGGTTAATCATCAAAATAATCTTTCAGCTACATTAAAAGTTATTGAATTGTGTCGCTCACTCAATATACCTCGTCTAGTTTATGCTAGTTCGGCTGCGGTATATGGTGATCAATCTAAATTACCAATATCGGAGGATATGGCAAATCAACCACTTTCACCTTATGGATTACAAAAACTTTGTAGTGAACAATATGCTCATTTATTTAGTAAAAACTCAAATTTTACTTTTATCGGATTAAGATTATTTAATGTTTTTGGAACTCGACAATTACCAGATTCTGGTTATTCTGGTGTAATTTCTATTTTTGTTAATGCCATGAAACAAAATTTACCGATTAAAATTTATGGAGATGGTCTTCAAAGTAGAGATTTTGTTTATGTAGAAGATGTAGCGAATGTTTTTTTTCTTGCTTTAACCACTAACAATATATCTTTTCATTCTAAAATTTATAATGTAGGAACTGGACAATCAACATCATTATTACAACTGGTTACTATTTTGAAAACTTGTTTTCCCTATTATAATATTCCTATTCAGTTTATGAGTACAAGAGAAGGAGATATTACACATTCTCAAGCTGATATATCTAAGGTTTGTTCTGAATTTAATTTTAAACCTAAGTGGAATATTCAATTAGGTTTACAAAAGTTAACGGCTCAATTAAATTGAGTTTAACAAGATTTTTCTGTTATCTTTCGCTAAGATTGATATTAATAAAAATTAATTATTTATCGTAAAATTACGAATTCATGAAAATGTCACATTGTTTAGATTTAAAAGTTGAGATAGAAAAGATAAAATTCTATGAAACAAAATTTCAGCAAAACCTTCACAAATATTGCGATCCTTCTCAATGGTATAGTCAAGGTTATTTATTAAAAAAAAAGCTGGTAATTCCTAATTTCATAGATAAATTACCCATCATGGATCATGGAGTACCTCTAGAAGATGAAATCCCTCCTTTTTATAGTAATGCACCTGAACCAATTTTAATCATTAGAGAAAAGAGAAAACAAGAATTAGAAAAGTTAGGCAAAAAAAGTTATGTAACTGGTGCTGTTTTACCCTACTGCCGTAAAATAAGTAATATAACTAAAGCAAATAATGCTAAAGGGACTATTGCTTTTCCAAGTCATTCGACTCATTATATAGATTTAGTTTTAGATTGGGAAGTATATGCTAAACAATTATTAACATTGCCCGAATATTTACAACCTATAACTGTTTGTTTCTATTGGAAAGACTTATTATCAGATAGCTATAAAATATTTTTAGATCAAGGAATAAAGGTTGTAACTGCTGGTCACATGGTTGATCCTAATTTTGCAATTAACTTTTATCAACTATTAAGTTCTACTAATTACACTACAAGTAATATGATAGGATCATATACATTTTATTCAATAGAAATGGAAATACCTTTTTTTTTGTATGGTTTAGAACCTCAATTTAATAATTGGAAAAATGATCCAAATTCTCCTCCGGGTATATATAGCATACAAGAACAATGTAATAGTAATTTTGAGCGTTATCAGGAAATTATGGAGCAAGACAAATTATTTCAGTTTCAAGAAAATGAGCCTATTATCATTAGGGATGAAGCTTATAAATTGTGTTTAGAAAAACTAGGATATAATGATGAAATTAATAAGAATGAATTAAGACAAGTTATTTACAAATATTGGTGGGATAGAAAGAGGAAAGAAATATCAGATAGCTATTGGTTAATTAGAGATAAATTAGCTAAATTTAAAGCTAAACTATTGAAAATTTCCTGAAAATAAAAAATGAAATGAAAAGTTTATTAAGAAAAATAAATAACAAAAATTTTGGTCATAAACAGCAAGAAATAGAAATACCAGAAAATGTTATCATTCATCCCTCAAGTAAAATTAACATTAATCAAATATTACTTAAACCTAATTGTTCGGTTTTTATAGATGAGAATAGTCAAATAAATAGAAGGAAGATTAATTTTTGATAAAGAAGATACTTCAATTTCGGTAGGGAAAAGGGTATTTTTGAATGGGATGGTTATTGCTGCTAACAATATTAGTATTGGGGATGATATCTTAATTTCTTGGGGTGTTACTATTGTTGATCATAATTCTCATTCTATCTCTTTTTCTCAACGCTCTGAAGATGTTATCAAGTATCTTGCCTCAAATTATTATCTAGTCTGTATTGTAGCAAATTGTGAAAAATTAACTCTAACACTTATTTCATAAGGTTTCCAAAATAGATATCAAATGGGTTATATAAAGATTATGGAAACGTAACACCCTCTTTTAGTGTTTCGAGTGAAGTAAGACAAGTAGATGTTTACTTTGAGCCAACCAAAGAAGAAACCTTAGGATTATTAGGAAAACTAGCCCAAAAATCTTGCTTACTGGAAGTATATCGTAATCCAGTACAACTAAATCAAGTTAGAGAATGCTTAAGTAAATTATTTGACATTCAACAGCGTAAAATCAGGGAAGCCAAACGAGAGAATCAATCATTAAAAGAGGCCGAATTACCATTTTTATGGATTATATCTCCCACAATTTCTGATAAGGTTTTAAGTAAATTAAATGCTAATTCACAAGAAAATTGGCTTGAAGGAGTTTATTTTTTAGCAGAAGGTTTAAACACGGGATGAGTAGCAATTCATCAATTACCAGTAAATCGGGAGACGTTATGGCTAAGAATTTTAGGGAGAGGAAAAGTACAAGAAAAAGCGATTATTGAAGTACAAGCCTTACCAAGTATAGCAGTGGTCATTACTTTTAAGACATCTCCAAATTTTATAAACCATTCAAAGTAAGGATTTCATTTTTGAATTCTATCATAGAATGTCCTAATTGTCTTGAGCATTGCTATTATTACTATAATCGAGATTTAGTATTAGAATTAATTTATAGCTTGTGGACTAGAATACAAGACAATCAAAAAGAAACACCAATTATTGAATCAGAAGATAAGGAGTTAATCATGAGTTTAAGAAGTCTGTTTCGCGAAAGATTAGCCCAAGAAAAACAAGAAGGTTTAACCAAAGGCTTAATCAAAGGTTAAAGAGAAGGACGTTTTGAAGGTTTTAACGAAGGATTACAAAAAGAAATCACTTTAGTTATTCGTCAGATACAGCAAATTTCGTTCAAACTTGCCATATCTGTAAACTCTTATAATCTTGCCTGGAATTCATTTAAGAATATATTCTTGTGGCTCATTTGATCGAGAACTGCTGTAAGTCGTAAAGTTGGTAATTTATCACCTGAATTAGAAATTAAAATTAGGAGTTTAGCCATTGAAAAAATAGAAGAATTAGGTGAAGCTTTATTAGATTTTACTTCTGTTGAAGATTTAATTACTTGGTTAAATAATCATTGATTGTAATTAATTAGCGATCTCCATTGATCTACTTCGTTATCTCACCTTTATCCTTCGTAATCGTCAAGAAATCACTTAAATATTAAAAATAAAATAGTTTTACCTGTCCTGTTCATTTATTTTGGTTTGGGGAATATTTATTCGACAAATTTTTCCCTAATACAAAAAAAACTTATGCAACAAAACGAAAATATGTTAATAGTAAGGTAATTTATCGAAAATTATCACAATTTTAATAAAGGCGATCGCCGTAATGTAATTTTTAAGTATTACAAATAAATAGAAAATTATTTCATGAATATAATTAATAAACTTCGTTATCAAATATCTAAACTAAATAAACTTGACAAACTCGATCGTCTTTCCGATTTAGAACAACAAATTAATAGTTTACAATCAAGTTTAAATAAAGTTCAAGAAGCTTTAGGAAGAATCGAAAATCGTCAAAATGAAACTCTTGATCAATTTGATTTAAAAGCTAATGAATTTAGAACTTTTTCTCAATGGGGAGAAGATGGTATTATTCAATTTTTAATCAGAAATATTGACATAAAAAGAAAAATATTTGTAGAGTTTGGGGTTCAACATTATACGGAATCTAACACACGATTTTTATTAATTAATAATAATTGGTCTGGTTTAGTAATGGATGGCAGTGAAGACTATATTAATTACATTAAAAATGACCAAATTTATTGGCAATATAATCTTAAAGCTGTTCATGCTTTTATCACTAAAGATAACATTAATGAACTTTTAATTAATAATGGAATTAAAGAAGAAATCGGTATTTTATCAGTAGATATTGATGGTAATGATTATTGGGTTTGGGAAGCAATTAATGTAGTTAATCCTGCTATTGTTATCACTGAATATAATTACAGATTTGGCAAAGATAAAGCAGTTACGATTCCTTATCAAGAAGAATTTGTGCGTTCAAAAGGGCATTATTCGATGATTTATTATGGTACATCTTTAAAAGCATTATGTTTATTAGCTAACAAAAAAAATTACGCTTTTGTTGGTTGTAATAGTGCTGGCAATAATGCCTTTTTTGTACGTCGTGATTTAAAACCAGATTTTCTGAAAGAATTAACACCTGAAGAAGGATATACAGAAGGGAAGTTTAGAGAATCAAGAGATGAAAAAGGAAATTTAGCTTTTTTATTACCCGAAGAAGAACAAAAAATCTTAGCACAATTACCTTTAGTAGAAATTAGACCTCTTGCATAAATCCAAGATATATTGTTTGTTGTTGGGCTTTAGCCCTCTTCTCTGGGGCTTTATGGCGCTGAACTGCAACTACAATCCTACTTTTGTAGTCTATTAGCTAAAATTAAAAATGAATAGAAAATAATCAAAACATTCTGGAATTTCAAAATGTCTTTTAATAAAAATAACAGATAATCGTTTATTTGGCATTGTTTCTAATAGAAAATTATGGGAATTTGCCCAATTAGAAGGCACAATATTTACCAAAAATATTAGATACTATATACAGAAGGGAAGTTTAGAGAATCAAGAGATGAAAAAGGAAATTTAGCTTTTTTATTACCCGAAGAAGAACAAAAAATCTTAGCACAATTACCTTTAGTAGAAATTAGACCTCTTGCATAAATCCAAGATATATTGTTTGTTGTTGGGCTTTAGCCCTCTTCTCTGGGGCTTTATGGCGCTGAACTGCAACTACAATCCTACTTTTGTAGTCTATTAGCTAAAATTAAAAATGAATAGAAAATAATCAAAACATTCTGGAATTTCAAAATGTCTTTTAATAAAAATAACAGATAATCGTTTATTTGGCATTGTTTCTAATAGAAAATTATGGGAATTTGCCCAATTAGAAGGCACAATATTTACCAAAAATATTAGATACTATGTACTAGAAAATTTAGAGAATTTAATGGGTGCAATTAATTTTATTTTTGCTGAAAGTGCTGCTCAAATACAGTTATAAATAAAAAAAATTTTACGCTTAGTTAAATATAAAATATGTTTTATTTCTTCGTTGTTATTGCTTTCAACTAAATTTGTTTTTCCTGTTTTCTTGTTTTGGTTACTTTTTTTCATAAACCAAGTTGTAAAATAGAATTATAAAATAACCTAAAAAAATAAAATGACAGAAAGTCAATTTAAAAATTTAATTCAACAAGAATTACCCCAACTCATTGCAACAGATCCGCAAATTAGAGATTTTATTCTGCGTACAGTATCAGAGTATTATGCACCAAAACAAGAAACTGAAAGTCGCTTTAATCAAATTCTCGAAGAATTAAGAAAAGATAGAGAAACTCAATCTCTTAAATGGGAAGAACAAAACCGTAAATGGGAAGAAGCAACAAAAAGATTTGATAAAATGCAAGAACAAATTGATCGCCATAGTCAACAAATTCATGAAACCCTAGCGGAAATTAAGGAACTTCATAAAAAATATGATAGCACTATTGGAGCTTTGGGTTCAAGATGGGGTTTATATTCAGAAGCTAGTTTTAGAAATGCCCTTAAAGGTATTTTAGAAGAATCTTTTGGTGTCGAAGTGCTTAATATTAATGAATATGATGACACTGGCGAGGTATTTGGACGACCAGATCAAGTAGAATTAGATATTATTATCAAAAATGGTTTATTAATTCTCTGTGAAATTAAATCATCTATGAGTAAATCAGATATGTATAGTTTTGATCGCAAAGTAGTTTTTTATGAAAAACGTCATCAAAGAAAAGCCAATCGTAAAATAGTTATTTCACCAATGATAGATGATAGGGCTAAACCAGTAGCACAAAATTTAGGAATTCAAGTTTATAGTTATGCTGATACAGTAGAATTGACTTGAAAGGAGAAAACAGATTATAAGTTTTGATAATGTCTGTAAATATTTGGCACAACAACATCCTCTTTAACAAGTTATAAATTTTTTACAAAAAAGTAATTCGGAAGTTGTATTTAAAGAAGAATATAAAGCTAAAAATACTATTCATAAATATAGGATTATTCGTCTGTGGGAAGAAAATCCTGAAATCTTTTTAAGTCAACCAATACTATACCCTTTTGCCGTTTTATCAAATATAGCGCTTCGCACTATTATATTTACAGATACTCAAAAGCAGCATCAATAGCTTGATGAATATTAAAAGCCCAATTAATTAACTCTTTTGTGATAGCTGTTTTCCCTTGGTGCCTCCAATGTTCAATGGGGTTTAAATCAGGAGAATATGTGGTAAGAACCATAATTCACAACCTGCTGTTTCGATTATTTCTCTGATTCGACGACTGTTATGAAAGGATGCATTCTCCATAATAATGACTTTACCTGGTTGTAGTGCAGGTAATAACACGTTTTCTAACCAAACTTCTATGACCTTTGAATTACAATAGCCTTGATCAACCATAGGTGCGAAAAATTGTTTACCAGATAAAGCTCCAATTATACTTACCCTGTGTCCACGCTTTGCGGGCTGAGACGAATGAAATCTGTTTCCTTTTGGAGAGCATCCATATTGGTATGTTTGGTGACTATCTATACCACTTTCATCCATATAAATCAATTGTTCTGGTTTGTCAGTGGCTTGTTTATTTTGAAATTCAAGTGGCTTTTCCTCTGAGCGTTCAAGATAAGCAATGGTTTTTTTAACGAGTATAACCTAGTTTTTTTAATCCTCTACTAATCCTATGATGAATATTTTTGCCGATTTCAAGACTCCAGAATGCCGCCATTTCCCATTGAGTTTTATCTCCCTAAAAATCAACGAAGTCTTGAAATTTCAACCAATTTTTAATGTTGGATAAGCACGAGGAGCCAACAGGAGTTAAAGGTTTTATCGAACCAATAGTTTGAAATTGATTTTGCCATTTATAAAGGGTAGGACGACTAATTTGTCAA
>CAZWLZ010000022.1:0-18574 GCA_964634505.1 uncultured bacterium
AGGTTGTAACCATTCTTTTTCTTCATCATTTTGAATCATGGCTTCCATAGATTTATCCTTACTAACCATGGTACAAACCCAACAACCAAAACGAGAATCGCCACAACTGGCAGTAGAAGTGTCAATAACCAAAGGACATTCATTATCGGCAGTTGCACCTCGATACATTGTAAACAAATCTTGATTATCTACTCCCCAAGGATTTTGCCACTGCATTAAATATAGCCAAACCTCATCGGTGCGCCAATCTTCAATCGGTGTATAACATAGAGAATTAGGTCTAGTGGCATTACTATTTAATCTGTCTGCTACCCTCCATTTTTCCCTTTTTTCCATGGCTATTTTTCTACTGATACTTTCTGCTTTACGAGTGCCAAGGGCTAAAATAACTTCGCCATTTTCCCTAATGATATTACTAATTAAAGCATCAGCGGGTTTGATTTTCATCCTATCCGTACACCATCTAAATTTGTTACGGGGGGCGGGATAACCTTTTCCTATCAAACACACCCAAAAAGTATCTTTAATGGCTGGATGAGTTAAATGAGTTTCGATGGGCATTTGTTGTTTTTTAGCCGTTTGATTCATTATTTCCATAGATTGTCTTACCCAATGAGAAACGATGGGATTTTCTACTAAAGTATCATTACTAATAACATGAATTTTCTTCGTCCTTTTTTCCACTGGTAACTCTAAAATGGCATTCCAGACTAGCTGTAATACCGTTGTGCTATCTTTACCACCACTCCAACCAATAGCGATAGATTGGCCATGATTACAATATAATTCTTGAATTTCAGTAGTTAAAAGTGTAATTTGTTCTTTTAATTCTGGTAAAGTGCGAGGAGGAAATAATGTAGTTTGTTTTTTTTCTGTCATAGTTATTAAGTAATGGGTAATAGGTAATGGGATTATGGCGATCGATATGTCTTAAGTATCTCATAAAATGTGATACAGCCATTCTGCCTGTATGTAGTGAGTTTAATTATCTTAATTTAATTGATTAGATTTGTTTTGATTATAACTAATTTAAATATTGTTGGCGATCGCCAACAATATTTAATGGGATATTTTTTAATTTAATTTATGTTCTGAAAACTCAATAAAAAAACTGTGGCACAGGCATCCTACCTGTGATCAATTAATAAAAATCGGCTCTTTCTCCTTTTCTTTAGAATGAAACAGCTGTAAGTGGTAGGGGAGATTAAATTGTTCTAATTAAACTTTAACAATACAGCGAAAACCTAGATGACAAGTAGAAGTATCGATCGCCTGAGCCATTCTAGCTGCTGGACGATAACGACGACAATAACTAGGCGCACATAAAAAAGAACCACCTTTTGTCACCTTGCGAGGAATTTTGATCTCTGGCATTTGCGGATCAAAACTAGATTCAAAAGTACCACCTCTAGGATTATCAAGAGTGCAACAAGGACTTTTTTTAATTTGGTCATGGGTTTGATACCAATCTGTTGTCCATTCCCAAGTATTGCCGATCATGTCATACAAACCATAACCATTAGGGGGAAAACTACCAACTGGAGAAGTTCTCTCAAAACCATCTTGACAAAGATTTTCCATAGGAAATTCACCCTGCCAAGTATTAGCTAACATTTTTCCTTGGGGATGCAATTCATCACCCCAAGCAAATTCGGCATTTTCTAAACCTCCCCTAGCGGCAAATTCCCATTGTGCCTCTGTCGGTAAATCTTTTTTTGCCCATTGACTATAAGCCAAAGCATCCTCAAAAACAATATGTACCACAGGGTGATTCATACGATCTTTAATAGAACTACCTTTACCCTCTGGATGTCGCCAATTTGCGCCTACTACATAACGCCACCAATTATAATGATTCGTTTTATCTACGGGTTGGGTTGGTTTTTCAAACACAATTGAAGAAGGTTGTAATAAATTCAAATCAGCACCCGGATAATCATTTTGATTAGCTGGACGTTCAGCAAATGTTATATAACCTGTAGCTTTGACAAATTTTTGAAATTGAGCATTCGTCACTAAAAATTTATCAATCCAAAAACCATTAACTTTTACTTTATGAGTGGGTGCTTCTTCAGGGTAATGATCATTTGAACCCATCGTAAACAAGCCTCCTTCGATCCAAATCATATCTTTGGCAGGGGGTTTACCTTTTTTTTTGCTTGGAATACTAACAGTTTGAGTCATTAATTTTTTAATCTTATAATTTTTAATTTCTCAGTTTAACCTAACACCTTCTTAAAAAACCTAACACCTAATTCCTAAAACCTTCTTAGTCTTGAAAATCTCTAATTAAAAAATAATGTGTTAGATTCAATATCTAAAGTATAATGACATTACTATAAAAGATTTTTTATGAAAGCATTACTAATTTATCCCATTTTTCCAGCTACCTTTTGGTCTTATGATAAAATTTTAGAGTTAGTTAATCGCAAGGTTTTATTGCCCCCTTTAGGCTTAATTACCGTAGCGGCTATTTTACCTCAAACGTGGGATTTTAAAGTAGTTGATCGCAATATTCGTCCCGTTACAGAAGCAGAATGGCAATGGGCTGATGTGGTAATTTTTTCAGCGATGATTGTTCAAAAAGATGATTTATTAGAACAAATTAAAGAAGCAAAAAGAAGGGGTAAATTAGTAGCAGTAGGCGGCCCTTATCCCACTTCTGTGCCTGAAGATGTTCATAATGCCGGAGCAGATTTTCTCATTTTAGATGAGGGAGAAATTACTTTACCGATGTTTGTTGAAGCCTTAGCAGAAGGTAAAAAATCGGGAGTTTTTCGTACAGCAGAAAAACCAGATGTAACCACAACTCCTATACCTCGTTTTGACTTATTAGAATTAGATGCTTATGATTCTATGTCTGTTCAATTTTCTAGGGGGTGTCCTTTTCAATGTGAGTTTTGCGATATTATCGTACTTTATGGACGTAAACCACGAACTAAAACTCCCGCCCAATTATTAGCTGAATTAGATTTTCTTTATGAGTTGGGTTGGCGTAGAAGTATTTTTATGGTTGATGATAATTTTATCGGCAATAAACGTAATGTTAAAATATTTTTACAAGAGTTAAAACTGTGGCAGGAAAAAAATCAATATCCATTCCGCTTTAATACAGAGGCTTCTATCGATTTAGCGGCGGATCAAGAGTTAATGGATTTAATGGTAGAGTGTTATTTTGATGCGGTATTTTTGGGTATTGAAACTCCAGACGAAGATAGTCTTGCCATGACTAAGAAATTTCAAAATACCCGCTCTTCTTTGAGTGATGCGGTAGAAACCATTATCAAAACTGGTTTACGTCCGATGGCTGGTTTTATTATTGGTTTTGATGGGGAAGAAAAAGGTGCTGGCGATCGCATTGTGCGTTTTGCGGAACAAACTGCTATTCCTACTACTACCTTTGCCATGTTACAAGCCTTACCTAATACAGCTTTATGGCATCGATTAAGTAAAGAAGGACGTTTGCGAGATGATAAGATGAGTAATATTAATCAAACTACCTTGATGAATTTTATTCCTACTCGTCCTTTAGAAGATATTGCCATGGAATATGTTGATTCTTTTTGGAGATTATACGAACCTACTACCTATTTAGATCGAGTTTATCGTTGTTTTTTAAAATTGGGTGTACCTAAATGTAAACCTCCAGCTAAAATGCCTAGTCTGGTAGATTTAAGAGCGTTGGCGATCGTTATGTGGCGACAAGGAATTAAACGGAATACTCGTTGGAAATTTTGGCATCATTTATTTAGTATTATTAAAAATAATCCGGGTGTTTGGGAACAATATTTGACTTTGTGCGCCCATAATGAACACTTTTTAGAGTATCGCCAAATAGTTAAAGATCAAATAGAATCTCAGTTACAAGAGTTTTTAGCTGAAAAATCAAAATCTAGTTTAAATGATTCTTCTAAAATAGAAGCTAAAATTTTAGCATCGGTAGATAATTGATAAGCAATCCCTAGTATGATTAGTAGGATGTTAACAAGGGGTTAAAACCCCTTGTATCAATGATTAAAATGTCTTAACTAACCTCTGTCTTGATATAGGGGTGTAATTAAATAAAATTTAGTAATCTAGTCAAATATTATTGAATTGAAAATTGAAAGAAAATACACTACAAAATAATCATTTAACTAAAGCTAGAGCTAGTTTGCAACAGGCGATCGCCTGGTATTCTAATTTTCGTCGTCATGGGAATTATTCCCCCAATGTAGAATTACAAGCAACAGTAAAAGAAGATTTGCAAAATTTGAAATCTGCCTTAGAAAAATTAGATCAGCAAATGATTAAAATTGCAGCCTTCGGTTTAGTTAGTAGAGGCAAGTCAGCAGTTATTAACGCCTTATTAGGGCAAAAAATTTTAACAACGGGGCCTCTTCATGGGGTGACAAAATGGCCTAAATCCATTCGTTGGAATCCACCCACAGGAAAAATACAAATAGAATTTATTGATACCCCCGGTTTAGATGAAATTGAAGGGGAAACCCGCACTCAAATGGCCAAAGAAGTTGCTCGTCAATCTGACTTAATTTTATTTGTAGTAGCTGGAGATATTACCCGCACAGAATATTTTGCTCTTTTAGAATTACGTCAAAGCCATAAGCCTATTATTTTAGTTTTTAATAAAATTGATCTTTATCCTGAAATCGATCGCCAAAAAATTTATCATCAATTACAAACTTTGAGTAATGAAACTCAAAAACCCTTATTTTCTCCTGATGAAATTGTGATGGTAGCAGCCGAACCACAGCCATTAAAAGTTAGAGTAGAATGGCAGGATGGCAAAATCTCTCAAGAATGGGAAAATTTACCCACACAAATTGACTCTCTCAGAGAGAAAATTTTAACAATTTTAAATACTGAAGGACGTTCTCTTTTAGCTTTAAATTCCTTAACCCAAGCTAAATATGCCCAAATTAATATAGCCAAAAAAACCATTGAATTAAGGGCAGAAGAGGCAGAAAAAATTATTTGGCAATACGCAAAATATAAGGCTTTAATCGTAGCAATTAACCCCATTGCCTTTTTTGATATTTTAGGGGGAACCATCGCCGATTTAACCATGATTAGAACCTTAGCAAGATTATACGGACTACCGATTACCAGTTATGAAGCTGGAGAATTATGGAGTAAAATTATTCAAAGTTGTGGTAGTTTATTTATAACAGAAATTGCTAGTTTATTCCTTTTAGGACTAACCAAAACAGGTACAGCTATTACTAATATTTTTGAAAATCCTTTCAATTTTACCAGTTATGCCACTGTCGCTTTAACTCAAGGAAATATAGCAGGTTATGGCTCTTATATAGTAGGTAAAGCAGCCAAAATTTACCTAGAAAATGGCTGTACTTGGGGTGCGTTGGGAGCAGATACCATTATCAAAGAAATTTTAGCCCAAGTGCCAAAAGATACCATTATTCACCGTCTTAATTAGAGAATGAGGAATGAAGCAAATCCCCCTTAACTCTTAATCTCCTATTTAAAATTGGTAAAACCTTCTTCTTAAAACTAACCTTTTAAACCTTTTTAAGAGAATATTTAGGAAAATTTTTCAAATTAATCCCAAAATGGTAAAAGAGATTGTTATGATTGTAAAAAAACACTATGGTTTTTTAACTTAATGCTACGAATCATAACAGATCAATCTGAAGCTCAAGTTGAACTACAACGCATAAGTGATCGCACTTATAGCGAAGAAAGTCGCACTCAAGAATTAACAGTGCGAGAAATTGTCGAAAATGTCAAAAAAAATCAAGATCAAGCTCTTTTTGATTATACTTATAAGTTTGATCGCCAAATTTTAAATCCAGATAATATTAAAATTACTGGGGCAGAAATTGACGCAGCTTATCAACAAATTTCTCGAAATTTATTAGATTCTATCAAGTTAGCGGCTAAAAAAATAGAGGCTTTTCACCGTCAACAAATTCCTAAATCTTGGGTTCATTTTGCCGAAGATGAGGTGGTTTTAGGCCGCCGTTATACCCCTGTCGATAGGGCTGGTTTATATGTACCGGGTGGACGTGCTTGTTATCCTAGTACGGTTTTAATGAATGCTATTCCTGCTAAAGTGGCCCAAGTTCCTAAAATTGTTATGGTAACTCCGCCAGGGGAAAATTTAAAAATTAATCCTGCCGTTTTAGTAGCGGCTAATGAAGCTGGTGTTAAAGATATTTATCGCATTGGAGGAGCTCAGGCGATCGCCGCTTTAGCTTTTGGTACTCAATCTATTCCCAAAGTTGACGTAATCACAGGGCCTGGTAATATTTATGTAACTTTGGCGAAAAAAGAAGTTTATGGCATAGTAGGCATTGATTCCTTAGCGGGCCCTTCTGAAGTACTAATTATTGCCGATAATCAGGCAAATTCAGTGCATGTAGCCGTTGATTTATTAGCTCAAGCAGAGCATGATCCCATGGCGGCTGCAATTTTAATTACAACTGATTTCGATTTTGCTCAACAAGTACAACAAGAAGTGGTTAAACAATTAGAATCTCATCCTCGTCGTTTACTAACCGAGAAGGCCATCGCCCATTACGGTTTAATTGTAGTTACGGACACCCTAGTAGAAGCAGCTCAATTATCCAATTTATTTGCCCCTGAACACTTAGAATTAGAAATTGAGTCACCTTGGGATTTAATTGACCAAATTCGTCATGCTGGAGCTATTTTCTTGGGTAATTCAACCCCCGAAGCAGTAGGAGACTATTTAGCAGGGCCTAATCATACATTACCAACTTCTGGGGCTGCTCGTTATGCCTCTGCTTTAGGAGTAGAAACTTTTATGAAGTACTCTAGTATTATTGAATATTCACCTTTAGCCTTGAAAAAAATGTCTAATGCTATTCAAACTCTAGCTGAAGCTGAAGGTTTACCATCTCACGGAAATTCAGTAAAATTTAGGACAATGGATAATGAATAACAGAGACTTGAGGCACAAGATAAAATTAAGCCACCCTACCCACCTAACCAAAATTTGTAAGAATTACTCTTACCCCAAATTAGGGGATAAAGGGGCGAATCCGTAAGATTTTCGTAGGTTGGGTTAGCGATAGCGTAACCCAACATCATTGTAGATATAGCAATTTGATCCCCCTAACCTCTCAAAAAGGGAGAAAAACTAATATAATGTAAGAACCAATTCTTTTTTTGCTATATAATCAAAAGGCATAGTACCTATTAAATAATTTTATTTTTAATAAAATCCATTGATAATAGTAATTTGTGGGGCTACGGCAACGGGAAAATCAGGATTAGCTTTAGAGTTAGCACAAAGATTAAATACCAGTATCATTAGTGCCGACTCGCGTCAGATTTATCAAGAATTTGATATTGGCACGGCCAAACCGACTTTATCAGAACAAAATTTGATTCCCCATTATATGATCGATATTTGTAAACCTACTGAAAATTTAACTTTAGCTCAATATCAAGAACAAGTTACAAATATTATTAATAATCACAAAAATTCACCTCCTTTACTATTAGTAGGAGGCACTGGTTTATATATTAAATCTATCGTTAAAGGGTTAAAAATTCCTAGAGTTTCTCCTCAATTAGACTTAAGAAAACAATTAGAATCTTTTTCAATTTCAGAGATTTATAATTGGTTAAAACAAGTTGATATTAAAGCGGCAGAAAAAATTCATCCTAATGATCAATTTAGAATAATTAGAGCTTTAGAAGTCTATTACACAACGGGAAAACCCATCTCAGAGCAACAAGGAGAAAATCCTCCTCCTTATCCAATTTTACAAATAGGTTTAGATTGTGATGTCGATTTTTTACGATTAAAGATTAAGAAAAGAGTAGAAAAAATGCTTGAATTAGGATTAGTAAAAGAGGTAGAAATTTTAATCAATAAATATGGCGAAAATTTGGCGTTATTAAACACTTTAGGTTATCAAGAAATTAAACAATATTTACAAGGTGATATTTCTTTATCAGATGCCCAAAAATTGATTATTACTCACACTGCCCAATTTGCCAAACGTCAAAAAATTTGGTTTAAGGCTTACCCAGAAATAAATTGGTTTAATGTTGATGATTCTCAATTAACAGAAAAAATTTGGCAACATTATTTTAAGTAAAAAGTGGCACAGGCATCCTGCCTGTGAAAAACAAACACGGGCTAGAAGCCCATCCCACAATTATTTTTTGGGAATATTAGGAATATTAAGATTATTAGTACTATCAAGCACTCTGATTAAAGTGCCTTTGGGGGGTAAATCACTATTTTTCAAAGTTAATCTATCACTATTGATCATTTTAATATTCATTTTTTCAGCCTTTGCTAAATCTAAAAAATTATTAACTTCAAGTAAAGTGCAAGTATCTTTATCGGCTGCTGCTGTCAAATATTGAGTAGGAATTAACACTTTAGAATTAAGCACTTTCATCGCATCAAAAGCTTCTTGAGGAGTATAAATTTTATCACCACCGCCGACAGGCATTAAAGTTAAATCTGGACTTCCCATTAAGATTTTTTGCTCAATTCCAATAGGTGAAGCAATTCCCCCCAAATTTAAAATAGTGATTCCTCCTTGTTGCCATCTCCAAGCAACATTAATGCCAAATCTTCTACCTTTTTCCCTATCATGTAAAGTATTAATTCCTTGAATTTCTACCCCGTTAACTTTGTAAATACCAGAGTCCGCAATTATTTTAGGATTACCTACTAATTCAACAGCATAACCTTCATCTAAAAGACGACTACTAATCATTACCACATCAGCGGCTACTTTGGGAGGTTTATATTTTGCCGTGCAACCAATCGGTAAAAAAGGATTTACTAAAATTTTAATATTATTATCAGTAAATAAAAAACAACTATGGCCTAACCATTGAATAGAAACCCCTTTATTATTAGGCTTTGTTTGAGCAAAAACTGATTTTTGTTGAACATAGGGCGTTAGACTAGCACTTAAGACACTAATACCAAGAAAACGTAATAAATCACGTCTATTCATAATTTTAATTTAGAGATTCAAGGAAATTTTTTAATAATTGTAATCCGCAACTGGTTAAAATACTTTCAGGGTGAAATTGTACCCCTTCAATATGTTGATATTTTTTATGTCTTACTCCCATTACTGTACCATCTTCAGTCCAAGCCGTAATTTCTAGTATAGATGGCATGGATTCTTTTTCGATAACTAAACTATGGTATCGTGTGGCGGTAAAAGAATTTTTTAATCCTTTAAAAACTCCTACATTTGTATGATAGATTTCTGAGGTTTTTCCGTGCATTAAAACAGGTGCAGCTACTATTTTCCCCCCGAATACTTGGCCAATACTTTGATGCCCTAAACACACGCCTAAAATAGGTATTTTCTCCCCCAATTGGGCAATCACTTCTAGGCATATACCAGCATTTTCCGGTCTTTTCGGCCCTGGCGAAATTACAATTCCTTGAGGTTTCAATTGTTGAATTTCTGCTATGGTAATTTTGTCATTGCGATAAACTTTTATGTCTTTTGCTACGGGAATAGTTAAACTCAACTCCCCTAAATATTGAACCAAATTATAAGTAAAACTATCGTAGTTATCGATCACGAGAATCAAGGCATTTTCTCCCGTACTTTTTTATTTTTAGACTATTAAGTTTAACGCATGAGGTAACAAAATGAAACTTGCTACTAATAAAGCGGCGATCGCCGAAATAAGAACAGCACCAGCTGCACAGTCTTTAGCTATTTTTGCTAATTCGTGATAAGTTTGTTTAACAGTCAAATCCACCACTGATTCGATGGCGGTATTGAGTAATTCTAAAACCATAACTAAGGCCGAAGTTAAGGAGATAATAGACATTTCTACCGTATTAATATGTAATAAAAAACCGAGACTAATAGCCACGGTTGCAATTAAAGTATGTATTCTGAAGTTACGTTGAGTAGCAAAAGCATAAACTACTCCAGCCCAAGCATATTTAAAACTCACTAATAAATTTGAAGCGACTTTCCATGATGATACTCTTTTATTTGAACGTTCTTGATTAGGAGATTCATCTACTCTAAAATTTTCTTCGGGAAATAAATAAGAGAGGCTAGAAATATTACTTCTATTTGATCTTAATTTACTACTGGAGTTTGTCAATTGTAGGTTTGCCATAATTGTTTAATTTAAAAATTTTATTTTATCGATAATTAAGTATAATCTTATATTTATTTCTGTCAAGTATATTTATTAAAATTTGATCTAAATTTATTAAATAATATTTACTTTGCCTAACAAAATTTCCTGTTGTTGTAACATTTTCGCTAAACTTTGATCATCGGTATGATCCCATCCTAATAAATGTAAAAACCCATGACAAGCTAACCAAATTAACTCTATTTTTAAAGAGTGTTGTTGTTTTTGGGCTTGTTTTTTTGCTGTTTCTACTGATATGATTATATCGCCTAAATAAATGGGTTCTTCTAATTCATATTTTGGTATTTCATTTTCTAATGATGCAAAACTTAACACGTCTGTTGCCTCATTTTTGTTACGAAATTGACCATTTAAGATTTTTATTTCTTCATCATTAGTTAGTCTTAAACTTAGTTCATAATAATCATTTTTAGGAATATCAGGATTCAAAAGGTTAAACCATTGTTGATACCAATGTTGCCAATTTTCTGCCAAAATAGGACATTTTTCGGTGTGGTTATCAAAGAATAAATCTTCAAAAAAAACTTCAAGAGATGCCATTTTTTCTTCTCAATATTTTTACCTTGTTAAATAAGACATTCCAATCAAAAAAGTAAATAATCCTACCGTTGTTAAAAAGAAATGTTTTAAAGAAATTCCTTTTTTAGCCACCATATTACGCATAGCTAATTTTACAAAACTGTCTTGTTGTTCATTATTCGGTGGTTTGGCGATCGCCTCTATTTCTTGTTCACTCATCTTTATGTTTAAAAATTAATTATTTTAAAATTATACTATATTTTTTTTACAAAACTTAATATTTTTCTTTTTTTGTGGGAAATACTTTTTGAGGAAAATGGGGATTTAAGTACTAAAATGTTTACAAGAAAAAAGCAAATATTCATTTTAGTTTAATAACTTTTGGCGATCGCCAATTTAAAATAAGTAAAAAATTAATAAAAAATTATGTTTCCCATCAATCGTCCTCGTCGTTTACGTCAAAATGCTCAATTACGCCGTATGGTGCAAGAAACCATCTTAACTGCTAATGATTTAATTTATCCCTTATTTGCTGTGCCGGGGGAAGGCATTAGAAATGAAGTTAAATCGATGCCGGGTGTTTATCAATTATCAGTAGAGCAAATTGTAGAAGAAGCCAAAGAAGTTTATGATTTAGGTATTCCAGCCATTATTTTATTTGGTATTCCAGAGACTAAAGATATAGAGGCCACAGGTGCATGGCATGATTGTGGTATTGTTCAAAAGGCTACTACGGCTGTTAAAAAAGCCGTTCCAGATTTAATCGTTATTAACGATACTTGCTTGTGTGAATATACTAGTCATGGACACTGTGGTTTATTAGAAGTAGGTGATTTAAGTGGTAGAGTGTTAAATGATCCGACTTTAGAGTTGCTCAAAAAAACAGCCCTATCTCAAGCTAAAGCTGGGGCAGACATCATAGCACCTTCTGGCATGATGGACGGTTTTGTTCAGGCTATTCGAGAAAGTTTAGATGACAATGGTTTTAGTGATATTCCTATTCTTGCTTATAGTGCCAAATATGCTTCAGCTTATTATGGCCCTTTTCGAGAAGCCGCTGATGGTGCTCCTCAATTTGGCGATCGCCAAACCTATCAAATGAACCCGGGCAATGGCAGAGAAGCCTTAACAGAAGTAGAATTAGACATCGCAGAAGGTGCGGATATGTTGATGGTAAAACCAGCTTTATCTTATATGGACATTATTTGGCGTATCAAAGAGATGACTAATTTACCAGTGGCGGCCTATAACGTATCAGGAGAATATTCCATGATTAAAGCAGCAGCTTTAAATGGCTGGATTGATGAGAAAAAGGTTACTTTGGAAACCCTGTTAAGTTTCAAACGTGCGGGGGCAGATTTAATTTTAACTTACCATGCCAAAGATGCTGTTAAATGGTTAGGCTAGTGTTTCTATAATTGTGAGATAGGCTTCTAGCCTGTCAGAATCATAAAAATAATATTCTGAGCAAATTTTTTTGTTATAAATCTTTTTTTGTTTTAAAACATAATCAATTTTTCCATTGACTATAAGGATATTTAACTAAATTAGAGTTGTAATAACGATTATCTTGAGTTACTTCTACCCCAATCCAAGAGGGTAATTTGATAATTTGATTTTCGGAGGTTAATTCTACTTCTGCAATAATTAATCCTTCATTCTCTCCTTTAAAATCATCTATTTCCCATACTAAATCGTCATAATTTATTTTATGACGTATTTTTTCAATTAAAGGGCGATCGCATAAATTATCTAACATTGTTTGAGCGTCTTCTACGGGAATTTGATATTCAAATTCAATTCTACTATTACCTTTTCTTAAGCCTTTCACTGTCAAATAACCTTGATTATCTGCAATTCTAACTCTAACTGTAGTATTATTGTAAGTATAAATATAACCTTGACAATAGTCACTAGATGATGTATATAAAAATCGCCAATCATCATTAATAACTAAAAATTTACGTTCAATTTCAATATTCATAAATAAAAAAGTTTTAGGTAGTGGGTGTTAGGTTTTAAGAAGGAGTTAGGAATTAGGTATTAGGTGTTAGTTTTTTTCAAAGGAGGTATTTTATAAGTTGTCTTTTCTTAAATTCATTTTAATACCGCAACACCCCAACACTAATACTTATTCCGAGGATCAAGGGCATCTCTTAAACCATCACCAAGTAAATTAAAACATAGAACAGTCAAAATTATTAAAAATGCTGGGGGAAAAATTAGCCAAGGTTGTAATACTAAAATAGAGGCGTTACTGGCTAAAGAAAGCAAATTTCCCCAACTTGGATCGGGTTGTTGAATACCTAAACCGATTAAACTTAAAACTGATTCGGCAATGATAAAACTAGGAATAGCTAACGTGGTAGAAATGATGATATAAGTAGCACTTTGGGGCAAAACATGATTGATAATGATGTAAAAAGATTTTCCTCCTATCGCTTTAATCGCTTGAATAAAATCTTGTTCTTTGATTGATAAAACTTGTCCTCTGATTACTCTTGCTAATCCTGCCCAACTTATAAAGGAAGTGATTAAAATAATAAAAATAAATCTTTGGGCGCTACTTAAACTAGGGGGTAAAACTGCTGCTAATGCTACTAATAAGTAAATACTGGGAATAGTCATTAAGACTTCAACTAATCGCATTAAAATTGCATCTAACCAACCGCCATAATAACCAGCTATGCCTCCTATGATCATTCCTAAGGGAAAAGATATACTAATACCAATTAAGCCGATAAATAAACTTATTTTACTTCCATGAATAATCCTAGAAAATTGATCCCTACCTTGTTCGTCTGTTCCTAAAAGGTTAATTCGTCCTTTTCCCTTAGTTCCAAACAGATGAATATTTAATTTAATACCCGAAAAAATTTCTACTTCTTTAAACGTTGGGGGTAATGGTAATTTTATTTGAAATAGTTGATAAGTATCGCCTTTAATAAAAAAATGAATGGGTGAGGGTTGACTAAAATCAATATTTAATTGGCGATCGCCAGTGTTTAAATCTGTGACACCTTGAGTTACGGGATAAACATGAGCTCCAATAAATTGTCCTTGTTGATTTTGCCAATAAATTTGAGTTGGTGGCAATAATGATCCTTCCTGTTGAGATTCATAAGCATTATAAGGGGCTACAAAATCACCAAAAATGGCGATCGTATAAAATATTATTAAAATAACGGTTGCTATTTTTGCCAAAGAATTATTTTTTAATTTTTGCCACCAATTCATTTATTTAAGAAAATATTTTTCGTATTAATTATAATTTAAGATGTGTAGTAGGAATGTTGTATAATAATTCCTACTGTGATTTTGACTCACTTTGATTTATTGTTTATTTAGTTAATACGTTAATAAATTTAATAATTCTCTCCATTCCTTTTTTGATGGAGTCCATATCAGTAGCATAAGATAAACGAACGGATTGATCTTGTCCAAAGGCTATACCCGGAATAGTTGCTACGTTTTCTTCGTCTAATAATTTATTACAAAAATTTAAAGAAGTCATGCCAGTATTACTAATATCTACAAAAACATAAAAAGCACCATCTGGTTTAACGGAGGTTATGTGAGGAATCGAATTAATAGCAGATAGCATTATTTTGCGTCTTTCTGTAAAAGCGGTAAGCATTTCTTGAACACAATCTTGAGAACCCTCTAAAGCGGCGACCGCCCCATATTGTGCAAAGGTACAAACATTAGAAGTGCTATGACTTTGAATCATTGTCATGGCTTTTAAAATAGGCAGAGGTGCTGCTATATAACCAACCCGCCAACCAGTCATAGAATAGGCTTTGGCAAAACCACTGCTGATAATACTACGAGCAAAAATTTCGTCATTAACGGAGGCAATACTTAAATGAGTAGCATCGTCATAAAGAATTTTCTCATAAATTTCATCAGAAACTACTAATAAATCATAATCGATAATAACTCGTGCTAAGGCTTTTATTTCGTCAGGGGAATAAACTGCACCTGTTGGATTGGAAGGAGAATTAAGAACAAATAATTTAGTTTTGGGGGTAATAGCTGCTTTTAATTCTTCGGCTGTAATTTTATAATTATTTTCTAATTTTGTGGGTACAATAACGGATTTTCCTCCTGCTAAAGTAACCATTTCAGGGTAGCTTAACCAATAAGGAGAAGGAATAATTACCTCATCCTCTGATTCAATTAAAGCTACCATTAAATTAAATAAAGAATGTTTGCCTCCATTGGTAACAATGATATTTTCTGGTTTATAATTCAAATTGTTATCATTTTTTAATTTATTGGCGATCGCCTCTCTAAGTAGCAATTCTCCAGCGGCTGCACCATATTTAGTTTTCCCTTGATCTAAAGCAAGTTTGGCGGCTTCCTTAATATGTAATGGAGTATCAAAATCTGGTTCACCTGCACTAAAGCTACAAATATCTTTGCCTTGGGATTTAAGAATTTTAGCTTTATTCGATATTTCTAAAGTAAGAGAGGGATTAAGTTTTGCGATCCTAGTTGCTATATTATATATCATTATCTTTTATGGTTTTTTTACATCATAGTCATTAACAGTAACTCATTTGATTTTAAAGTAGTGTAATTTTTAATAATTATTAAGTCACCATTTGTTGATTTTTTGATCACATCAGTAATTATTTTAACCAAACCAATCTTCATCTAATAATTGATCTAAAGTATAAGGGCATAAAGGCGGGATTTATTAGTTTGAGTTTATCTGTTATTTTAAATAACATAAAAAAATTAATTTATTCTCTTTATCCATCTTGAAAAACGAAATATTTTTAACATGACAAACCCATCTATTATTGCAGTTAGAGTATAAATTATGGCGGCTTTAATTCTAGCTTTTTTGTTAGTTTGAAAATCTTTTTCCTTTATAGATAAAAATTGAAATTGATTATTTTTAAATTCTTCTAATAACGAATATCTAATAGTTGAAGCAGAAATATTTGTTAAATTGTTTTTTTCTTCAAAATCGATTGTTATTCTGTTCTAATAACAATCGATTTTGATAATATTTAATTAAATCTTGGTCATTTATTTCATTTACTTTAGTTTCAAAAAACTTAACTTGTATTTCCTGATTTTGTTTTTGAGTATTTAATACTTTTTGATCATTATTAATTAGTCTATTTGTGTTGCCAATAATTAAAGGAATCAGTAAAAAATAAGTAATTGCTAATAATAAAACTAACCAATATAGAAAATTTAAAAAAATTTTTTCTCTTTGATGAATTAAACTTCCAGCTCTGGTGAAAAAGATTAACCCAAATCCGATAAATTGATAAGGTACGGTATCTAAAATTTGAGTAATTGCATTAAATTGCCATAGTTCATTAAAGAAGTAAAAAGGATATAAGATACCAATCCAAACTAAAAAGGTTAAGGATAAAAAACTATAACCAATTAAAGGAAATAAACTTTGATAACTAAATTTAACTGCCTCAGGTATTTCTAAAAATTCTGAAGGAGGAACATTTTTATCAAATAAATTCCAAAACATTTTTTTAAATTTGAATATTAAATAATCAAAATCCATAGATATAATTTAATTTCAATAATTAAGTTGCGTTTTGTCTTATTTATTACTATTAGTCATTTCTAAAGCGTATTCTTTAATTTCTTGTTCATTCAAGTTATCTTTTTTATCTTTCAAAAAAGAATTTCTATTTCGATATAAGTAACCTAATCCTAAGGTTATTAAAAATGTTAACACAGCAAAATTTTCTGAAAATTCAAAAGGTATAGTATCAACCTGAATAAAAAATCCAGGATTTCCTGATGCAAAATCGCCTGCTGGAGGCGTAATTTGCAAATCAAAAGCAGCTAATTCTACGGGCAAACCAGCAATATTTGTATTTAAAGAAAAACCTTGTATAAAATTAGGGTTAATAATAGTTCGCAAAGTTAGTAAACTGGAAGGAGAAGCCGTAATACCTGAAGCATCAAAGAAACCATCGCTGGATAAATTCCAAGCACCTAAAGAAGAAGCGAAATCTATGTTACCATTGGTGAAACTAGAAGGATCGACTCTACCAGCCCCAGCACCAGTACCAGTAAAAAAAATGTTATATGTTAAACCAGGATCATTTACTGGAACACTATTTGCACTAGCTGTACTTAAACTTGGATTCCATGTAAAACCACCTGAAAAAGTTCCTGTGTTTGAAGCTGCGTCTGTAAGTGTGGTGGGTAAAAAAGTTACTGTTTTTATTTGGGCTTCTACTGGTAGGATTATTAATCCATTTAAAGTTAATCCAGTTAGCAATAATCCTAATTTTTGATACTTTAGATAACTCATTTTTTATTTTGATATTTTAACCTGGTTAAAATTATTATATATATTATTGATAATAATTATCAGATTTTTAATTATAAACAAATATATAATTGTTTGATTCTCGTTTTTTGATCAAAATACGCTTTAATTTTTTGGATATTCTTTAACTCAGAACTTAAGCACAAAGAATTGAAACCAGCATTTTTCTGTTATAGGGGTAATTCATGAATTACCCCTACAGTTGGTTCTTTTGCTTAATTAAGCTGTATTCTTGATTAGATCATTAATTATTAATACTAAAGTGAATAGTTGTGATAATCTTGAAAATGAACACTAACATATAAAAATAGCTATTAATAGCTTTTATTTTCAATATTCAACTTAAAATTAGTGATATGGCAAAAGTTCTAGTCTCCGATTCTGTTGATCAAACAGGTATTAAAATTCTCTCTCAAGTGGCTCAAGTAGATATAAAAACGGGTTTATCCGAAGAAGAGTTAATTAGTATTATTCCCGAATACGATGCGTTAATGATTCGCTCTGGCACACAAGTTACTAAAGAAATAATTGAAGCTGGTAATCAATTAAAAATTATTGGTCGTGCAGGTGTAGGTGTTGATAATGTTGATGTGGCGGCAGCTACTCGTAAAGGTATTGTAGTTGTAAATTCTCCTGAAGGTAACACGATCGCCGCTGCTGAACATAGTTTAGCCATGATGTTAGCTATTTCTCGTCATATTCCAGATGCTGATAGATCTGTAAAAGAGAATAAATGGGATCGTAAAAGCTATATGGGTTCTGAGGTTTACAAAAAAACTTTAGGGGTTGTGGGTTTAGGTAAAATTGGGGCTCATGTGGCTACGGCGGCTAAGGCTATGGGTATGAAAATTTTAGCTTTTGATCCTTTTATTTCTAAGGAAAGAGCTAGTCAACTTGGTTGCACTTTAGTTGATTTAGATATTCTTTTTAGTGAGTCTGATTATATTACTCTTCATGTGCCTAAAACTAATGAAACTGCTAATTTAATTAATGCTGAATCTCTTAGCAAAATGAAGCCTAATGTTCGCATTATTAATTGTGCCAGAGGTGGCATTATTGATGAGGATGCCCTTGCTGAGGCGATCGCCAGTGGTCAAATTGCAGGAGCTGCTTTAGATGTATTTTCGTCTGAACCTCTTGGAGAGTCTAAGTTACGGGCTTTAGGTAATAAGGTTATTTTAACTCCTCATTTAGGGGCATCTACGGCGGAAGCTCAAGTTAATGTGGCGATCGATGTAGCGGAACAAATTCGAGATGTTTTATTAGGATTACCAGCCCGTAGTGCAGTCAATATCCCCGGTTTAAATCCTGATGTTATGGAAAAATTACGCCCTTATCTTAAATTAGCTGAAACTTTAGGTAATTTAGTTGGTCAATTAGCTGGGGGTAGAATTGATAATTTTCATGTGGACTTACAAGGAGATTTAGCTAATAATCAAGGACAACCTTTAGTAGTAGCGGCCATCAAAGGCTTACTATCTCAGGCTTTGAGAGAAAGAGTTAATTATGTTAATGCGGCGATCGAAGCGAAAGAAAGAGGTATTCGAGTAATTGAAACTAGAGATGATTCTGTCCAAG
>CAZWLZ010000023.1:0-15831 GCA_964634505.1 uncultured bacterium
CATTTAAGTCAATTCTTTTTTGCAATAAATCAAATTCTTGCCGACGACTACAAACGATAACAGGTTTTTTCCAATTACGAGGTAGTAAAAAAGTATTAATCGCCTCTACACAAGCCGTTTGTCTGTCACTTTGCAATTCATCTAAACCATCCAAACAGGGAATAATCAACTCCTCATCTAAATATTGCTTTGCCAATTCTTTACTAAAACCGATGATAATCAACTCATCAATTAACCAATCTTTAATAGTTGTATAGTTACTTGTCCATGAAGATAAGTTAAATAAAATAGGTATGGGGTGATTAATGTCAGCTTTTGCTCGTATCACCAACTCTTGAGCTAATTTATATAAATTGGTGGATTTTCCTGAACCCGGATCACCTAAAATTAATAAACGTCCGTTAATATCAGGGCGATCAAAAACTTCAATTATAGTGGTTTCATGGGGTAAAAGTTGTGCCTTTTGTTCAGCAAATTTGAGTTGCATGGAGGCGGTAACTTTACTGAAATCTTCAACTTTATCTAAAGTGATATAAATTTGATTGCGTAAGGATTGGGATAAAAGGCGATCGACAGTTTCACCAATATATTGAATTAAATCTTGTTGATTTTTATCTCGCTGAGGTTGATTTGGCGGAGGATTGTTAATAATAATTTTATCCCTTCCTACATTATCCCCTTCCCCAAAATGATTTTGCTTCATTACCTCAACCTGTTATCAATTTATCAATTATATATAATTTTCATTATCATTTTTCAAACTTTTAAAAGACGATCGCCACCACGAAACTTTTTGGCGATCGCCCTAGATTCTTTTAAAATTGTTCGGTATAATAATCTAAAAAATGGGTTTACTCTTCAAACTAAAACCAACCTCACCCCCTACTTACTCATATCCTGCTTAATCAAATTAATTAATTCTTGTGCCTTTTGATATTCTGATTCATTTCCTTGTTGACTAAATAATTCTTTGGCTTTTTCTACATCAACAAGAGCTTTTTGAAATTCTCCTTGTAAAGCATAGACAAATCCCCTAATGAAGTAAGCACTCCCATAGTTAGAATCAACGTTAATTGCTTGAGTTAAAGCTGTGATAACCTTTTCGTATTCTTCTAACTTATAAGAGACATCTTCTCCATTGTTGTAAAGATCAGTATCCTTCTGATCACGGCTAATCCCTTGAGCGAAATCAGCGATCGCCTTTTCATATTCTTCTAACTCGGTATAAACAAATGCCCGATTATTGTAAGCATCAGCATTGTTAGGATCAAGATTAATAGCTTGGGTGTAATCGGCGATCGCCTTTTCGTATTCTTTTAAATCAGTATAGACATTCCCCCTAGTGTAGTAAGATTTAGCATCGTTAGGATCAAGGGTAATAGCTTGGGTGTAATCGGCGATCGCCTTTTCGTATTCTTTTAACTCAACATAGACAAATCCCCGAAGAAAGTAAACATCAGCATTCTTAGAATCAAGGTTAATGGTTTGAGTGTAATCGGCGATCGCCTTTTCGTATTCTTTTAACTCATAATAGACAAATCCCCGATTGAGGTATGTTAGCTCATTCTTAGGATCAAGATTAATGGCTTGAGTATAATCGGCGATCGCCTTGTCGTATTCTTTTAACTCAGAATAAGCATCTCCCCACTTGATATAAGCATCAGCATCCTTAGGTTTAAGGTTTTGGGCTTGGGTATAATCAGTAATATTTGATCTCCCCCAAACCCCCTTAAAAAAGGAAAAGAAAGAATTTGCTTTAGGCAGAGGAGATTTTGAAGTTAAAGTTAAGGCAAAAGTGGCGGTAGGGAAAGTTAAGAGTAAAGCAGTTAAAATAAGAGATTTTTTCATACTTTTTGAGATTAATTTAATTTATTAGCAATAAAGACTTTAACCTTCATTTTAGAGATAAAAAACAAATATCTTTAGACAAAAAATAAATTTTTTGCTGATAGCTAAAAGGCGATCGCCAAATATTTTATCTATTAATTATTTTTTTTCAAATGTAAAATAGGATTTTGAGCAATCCAACCCTGAGAAGTTTGATAACGTACTTCAAAATGTAGATGAGGATTAACTATATCGGGAATGCCTGTTGTGCCTACATTTCCTATTACTTCACCTACTTTAACTTGAGTGTTCATTTTGACATTAATTTTACTCAAATGAGCATAACGAGTTTGTCTATTACCAGAGTGATTAATAATTATGAAAAAACCATAATTAGCTTCATTACCAATATAAATTACTTCTCCATCTTCAACCGATAAAACATTAGAATTGACATCCGCTAATAAATCTATACCACTATGAAAAATTTTTTGTTCAGAATTGGGTAAAGTCTGCCAACCATAATTTAAACCAATTTTAGCTTGAGACTCTAAAGGATAACCAGTAAAACCAATATAATTAATTGAATTTACAGCCTTTTTACTCCAATTGATACCCGGAATAAAAACAGTTTTCGGGATTTTTTGACAACCATTTAATTCAAATAAAACATCTTGACGCACTCCGTAGGCTTTGGCTAATTCTTTCCAGCTTATACCAGATTTCACTTCAATTTTGATACCATTAAAAGGGGGTATTTTAATGGTTTTTCCTACTGGTATGGGTTGTTTTGTTAAAATTGGATTCAAATTGAGTAAAGTTTCAGTTAACAAATTATATTGATTAGCAATACTTTGTAAAGTATCTGTACTTTTTATTACATGATTTTTCAGCTTAGATAAGACTGGCACTTTACAGGTTGGGGAATTAGAATTATTAGGAGATTGAGCTTTTAAATTGTGGCTATTAATAGCTATGCTCATCCCTAAGATTACTAAATAAATATAAATTTTATTAGACATAGATTAAGCACACAAATAATGACAATTTACTTTTTATTCTCATCTGTAGGTTGGGTTAAATAAAATTCAACCCAACGCTAATTATTAATACTAATTAAATCATCAATATAAAAAAAGTTATTCTACGCCAATTTGACTACTTCTTTTATATTGACGATAAGCGGCAAAAAATAAACCAAGTAAAGTAACAGGAATAAGCCCTAAGACAATACCTAATAGTAAAGGTTCGATCATAATTATTATCCAAATTTTAATTAATTAAAATTATCCTATCAAATTATTGCTTTTAATCCTATTGTTAACAATTTAATTTAGGTAAAAATCTATTTTTTAAAAATTATTTTTTTTCCTTACTTGTAACTAGAAAATAAGTGATACTCTAAAAAATGAGATAAAACAATTTAACCTAATCTATCAGATTTTTTGATAATTTATTTTTTCAATGATTAACAACATAGACTTAAATTTACAAGATATTCTTAAAACCAATAACTCTAATTTAGCCCAGTTTAATTTTAAAGGAGCAAATTTAACAGAATTTGACTTCAACGGATTGAATTTAATGGGAATTGATTTTACAGGGGCAAATTTAACAGGGGCAAATTTACGTTGTAATTTAAAAGGGGCAAATTTAACAGGGGCAAATTTAACTAATGCTGACTTGAGGAATGCTGACTTAAGAGGGGCGATTTTACTACAAACTAAATTGACTCAGGCTAGTTTTGCAGGGGCATTTTTAGCAGGAGCAATTTTAACTAATTTAGATTTAACTGCGGTGGATTTTCGTGGTGCTGATTTAAGAGGAGTTAATTTAGTTGATGCTTGTTTACAAGATGTTGATTTTAGTAGTGCTAATTTAAGTGGTGCTGATTTATCTCAAGTTGATGCGGAGGAAGCCAATTTTCAAGGGGCAATTTTAAGAGGGACAAATTTAACTTGGGCTAATCTTTTTTGTGCTAAATTTGATCAAGCTGTTGTTATTGGTGCAATTTTAGATCATGCTTGTCTTGAAGGCACTATTTTAACTAATAATTGATGTTACCTACTAGCCCCCTTAATCCCCCAATTTTGGGGGTTGGGTAGCAAAAGTTTTATCCATAAATGTAAAGTATTTCTACTCATTGGGGCGATCGCCATTAAAAAAGATACTAATTTTCAATCTCATATCGATGTGAAACTAAATTATTTTAAAATAAATTTGGCGATCGCCAAATTGAGGTAGGAAAATTAAAAATATCCTTTCTCTTTTTGTTAGTTTATTTAAGTTAAAAATGTTATAGTGATTGAGTTTGATGATTCTTTTTGACTATTAATAAAATTCACCTTAAATAAATATTGAACATTATTTCCCTTGAGGAGTAAAAAATGCAACCAGTCAATCACCATACTAAAATAGTAGCAACAATTGGACCAGCAAGTAGTTCTCATGAAACTATTACTCAAATGTGCAAAGCTGGAATGAATGTAGCTAGATTAAATTTTTCTCATGGAAGTTATGAAGATCATGCAAATATGGTAGCACTTTTACGAGCTGTTTCCGTTGAATTAGATACTCCCATAACTTTATTACAAGATTTACAAGGGCCTAAAATTAGAGTAGGAAAATTACCTAATGATCAAATTGAGCTTAAAGTTGGGGAATATCTCAATTTAGTGCCATTAAATGAATATGCAGCCCAACCTAATACCGTATCAATCGATTATCCTTATTTAGCAGAAGAAGCTCAAATCGGTGCTCAAATATTACTTGATGATGGCTTATTAGAATTAGTTATTGAAAGAATAGAAAGTAATACAGTTATTTGTAAAGTGGTTGAAGGGGGTATTCTTAAAAATCGAAAAGGGGTTAATTTACCTAGTTTAAATTTACAGCTTCCTTCTTTAACGGATAAAGATAAAGAAGATTTAGAATTTGGTTTATCTCAAGGTATTGATTGGGTTTCCTTAAGTTTTGTGCGTCAAGCCGAAGATATTATTAATTTAAAAAAATTTTTAGCCGACAGAAATGCAGGAGATACTCCTGTAATTGCTAAAATTGAAAAGCCTCAAGCTATTGCTAATTTAAAAGAAATTATTGATCAATGTAATGGTGTTATGGTAGCTAGGGGTGATTTAGGAGTAGAAATGAGTCCAGAAAAAGTACCTTTTTTACAAAAACAAATCATTAAAATGTGTAATAAAAAGGGTATTCCTGTTATTACGGCTACTCAAATGTTGGATAGCATGATTCATAATCCTCGCCCCACTCGGGCAGAAGCTAGTGATGTGGCTAATGCTATTATTGATGGCACTGATGCGGTAATGCTTTCGGGAGAATCAGCTGTAGGTAAATATCCTGTTAAGGCGATCGCCATGATGGCGAAAATTGCTGAAAATATTGAACCAGAGATTAAATTTGTTAATCATCCTTCCCCTGTCGATGATGAAACTCATGCTTTAGGTGAGGCTTTGAATAAGATTGGCAAAATTTTGCAGTTTAAATATATTGTTACTTTTACCACTTCTGGTTATACTTCTTTAATTGCAGCTGCTGAACGTCCTAAACCTCATGTTATCGCTTTTACGCCCAGTGAAGAAGTTTATCATCGTTTAAATTTAGTTTGGGGAATCATACCTATTTTATTAAAAACACAAGTTGAGACTTTTGAACAAATTGTATTTCAAGCAGAAACTACTTTATTAGACAGAAAATTTGTAACTAAAGGTGACAAAATTTTGATTATGGCGGGGATTCCCACAAAAAAAACTAAAGGTACTAATTTTTTAAAAATTCATACCATTGATTAATAATTAGTACATCCTATAAAAATGTGGAACAGGCATCCTGCCTGTTATCCATATTAAAATTAAACAAGCTAAAAATTATCTCATAATTATTTTTATTAAGAAAAGACTGACTGAAAGCTCGTTTTACCCTACTTTTATTTCTTTTTTTAGGCCGATTTGAGTCACATTATTAACATCAAAAATTTTTAATTTAAAATGAGTCGTATTCCAATCTTAACTTATGATAAGGGAAGTTTAATTTTACATCCTCCACCAAAAGGAAAAGATTGGATTGAATACGCTATTTGGGATGATCGAATTGAAAAATTTAGGATTCCTGCTAACTCTTATGGTGCTTTAGTCTCTACTTTAATTGCTGGTAATATTGAATTTATCGATCAAGCTAAAGAATTTTTTGCTTTAGATTTAAAAAGTAATTTTACTTTACAGCCTTATCCCCATCAAAAAGAAGCCTTAGAGGCATGGCAACAAGCAAATAAACAAGGTGTTATTGTTTTACCTACCGCCGCAGGTAAGACTTATTTGGCACAATTAGCCATGGAATTAACCCCCGTGACTACCTTAATTATTGTGCCTACTCTTGATTTAATGCACCAATGGTATGCCCAAATTGAGTCTGCTTTTCCTAATTTAAAGGTGGGCTTACTTGGAGGAGGTTCAAAAGATCGTACGCCTATTTTAATTTCAACTTATCATAGTGCAGCTATTCATGCTCAAACTTTGGGCAATAATTATGCTTTTTTGATTTTTGATGAATGTCATCATTTACCTAGTGATTTTTTTCGTGTTATTGCCGAAGAGGCGATCGCCCCTTATCGATTGGGCTTAACTGCTACTCCTGAAAGGGGTGACGGCAGTCATAAAGATTTAGATATTTTAATCGGTAAAGTTTGTTATCGCAAAACTCCTCAAGATTTATCGGGTAAAGCATTATCAGAACATCAAGTACTACAAATAAAAGTAAAATTATCTCCTGAAGAAAAAGAAAAATATGATCAAGCCATCAAAACGAGGAATGATTTTTTAAAAAAAGCAAATATTTCTTTATCTAGTCTCAATGGTTGGCAGATGTTTATCCAAGCGAGTGCAAAATCTTCTGAAGGCCGCCGTGCCATGTTAGCCCATCGAGAATCTAAGGAAATGGCTGAAGGAAATAAGGGAAAATTAACAGTTTTAAGTGAATTAATTAATAAACATCATCCCGATAAAATTCTAATTTTTACTAATGATAATGCTACTGTTTATCGCATTTCTCAAGAATTTTTAATCCCAGCTATTACTCATCAAACCCCTGTTAAAGAACGTCATTTTATTTTAAAATGTTTTAGAGAAAACCATTATAATAGTCTTGTAGCATCTCATGTTTTAAATGAGGGAGTGGACGTACCATCAGCTAAAATTGCTATTATTTTATCAGGTACAAGTTCAAATCGAGAATATATCCAAAGATTGGGAAGAATTTTAAGGAAAAGTAAAGATGGTGAGAAATTGGCCATTTTATATGAAATAATCGCTGAGAATACAGCCGAAGAAAACACCTCTAAAAGACGTAAAGGAGAATCTACACAATTAGAAATTATAAAAAATAATCAATTTTCTTATGATAACAAACCGAAGAAAATTCCTATTTTAAAAGCGGCTGAAAAATCAACATCTTGGAATCAAAATAATTCTTAACAAAAGTTTAAAAATTTTTCACTATAATTTGAGTTTAATTTATTACTATAAAATTAATTTTTATCTATTAAAAATATGATTGGAGAATTCAATTTGACTCAAGGAAAAATAATATCACTTTTGTTAATGAAATTTCAAATTCCTACGGGTAAAAGTTTTGAAATGTCACAAAAATGGTTAGAACAAAATAAACAAGAATCGATTGAAACTTTATATTTATCTTTGAAAAATGGGCTAATTAAGATTGAAGGCGATAATTTAATTAATTTATATTCAAGAGAAATTACTAATTTAGTTAACAAGATAAGAGGAGAAAATGGGCTTGAAATTAAAGATAGAATTTATCTATTTAAAACTTATCCAAAATGTTTTATTGGTAATGAATTAATCCAGTTTTTAATTAATTATTCTCAAATAACTAAATCTGAAGCTATTGAATTAGGGCAAAGTCTAATTGATCAAAAGATCATTCATCATGTCACTGATGATCATGATTTTAAAGATGGTTATTTGTTTTATCGTTTTTATGTTGATGAATTATAGTTATAATTTGGCGATCGCCATTAGATACACTTGGCGATCGCCAAAAGAACAAATAGGGCTAATAGTAATTAGCATCAACCCTATTTTTACGAAAATAAATAAATTAAATAAATATTAGCTAATAGTATTAATAGCTGCGGTAACTTTTTGAATAACATTATCAGGTAAAGGTACATAACCCAAACTAGGTGCAATTTTTTGACCACCATTTTTACTGACAGCCCATAGAAGCACCTTTTTCAGAGCTTGGGCTTTTTTGGGATCAGCATATTTTTTATAGGCTAAAATCCACGTATAAGACACGATAGGATAAGAACTTGCCCCAGTGGGGTCTTCAATAAAATCTCTAAGATTAGCCGATAATTTCACTTGAGATAAAGAAGCAGAAGCATTTGCTAAAGTAGCCGCTACAAATTTACCTGCTTTGTTCTGTAATTGAGCCATTTTCAGGTTATTATTTTTAGCAAAACCAAATTCTACATAACCGATCGCCCCATCAGTTTGCTGAATAGAAGCCGTTACACCTTCATTACCTTTCGCACCAATACCCGTAGGCCATTGAACTGATTTTCCTTCCCCTACTTTACTTTTCCATTCGGGACTAATAGCCGCTAAATGTTTAGTAAATACACCTGTTGTGCCGCTACCATCAGAGCGATAAACTACTTTAATAGATTTACTTTTAGCTGCACCTAATTGTTTCCAATCCTTGATTTTACCAAGAAAAACATCTACTAATTGTTTACGAGTTAATTTAAGAGCTGGAACATCTTTATTATTATAAGCAATAACAATACTACCAGCCGTTACAGGTAATAATACAACACCTTTAGTAACTTTTTTAATTTCATCATCAGTCATAGCTACGTCACTAGCACCAAAATCAACAGTTCCAGCAATAAATTGATTAACTCCGCTACCACTACCTACTGATTGATAGTTAACTTGAGTATTTTTATTGATTTTATTGTACTCTACAAACCAACGTTGATATAGAGGAGCGGGAAAACTAGCACCAGCACCACTAATTCTAATGTTTTGTGCTGAGACCGTTTCAAAGGGCAGTTGACTGGTAATAATAGCACCTGAAAAGGCGGCTATTCCTAAGAGAAAATCTCTTCTTTTTAATTCGTTGCTACTCATCTTTTTTTATATTGAAGTTAAATTAATTGGTTTTATTTCACATTAATTGATCTTGTCAATACATGGGTTATGAATAGGTTAAGAAATAGACTTTATTGACAATACTTGTATTTGTTCGCCAAATTATGTCAAAACTTAACTAGAAAGTTTTAAATTTTTCTATGGTTAAGCCTGTTAAACTTTGTCAAATTTTGGACTTGTTTTTAAATTGACGCTTCCACCGAGCTAAAAATAAGCTGGGAGAAACTTTAAAATAGTTTCCTAATATTTCTGCCTCTGTATAGAACCCATTTAGGATCTATTTTGGAAACCTTATGAAATAAGTCTTAGAGTTGATTTTTCATAATTTACTATAATACAGACTAGATAATGATTTCAGATAAGATACCAAATAGGTTCTATAGATGTGGATTCAATATTTTCTTTTTCTATTCTATCTTCGGATTCACGTTCAATTTTGTTTGCTACGTTGTTTAATTGAAATATAGTGTCATCTATTATTGCCAAGTCTTGGGCAGATATATTGTCTGTAATTCCCTCTAAACTATCCTTTAAATTACTAGCTATCGTTTCATTTATATTTTTAACTTCTTCTGATAATTGTTTGATCTTTTGGGCTAATAATTTACGTTTTTGTTTAATAGATGTGTCGGTTGCTTCTTTGCTTAGTAATGTTTTCTTAGCCTCTGTCAAAGAATCGGCAACTTTGGGAGAATCTTCAGCAATTTTTTTTAGATTTTTTTGGTGATCGTCTATTAATTTAGTGATTAATTCTTCAAATGATTGATTCATCAACTCACTTAATTTTTGCTCATTTTCTCTCGATGAATAGTTGTTGTTGGTGATGTTGTTGTTGGTAATTGTTTGGTTTCCCCCAATATTATTACCATAACCTTTATGTTCTTGATTTGTATTTGACATAGTAATCACTAAAAATTTCTTAATGAAATGATTTTTTCAAAACTATATAATCATATCTTGATTTTAAAAAAATAGATGCCATAATGCCTACAGATAGCCTTTTTTATCAACTTTTTTTAACTTTTCCTAATCTGATGTTTGAATTACTCAATCAATCACCCACAGAAGGTTATGAATTTTGTTCACGAGAAATAAAAGAATTAGCAAAACGTTTTGACGGGATTTATTTACCCTCAGAAAGTCAAAACACCGAACCGATTTACTTTATCGAAGTACAATTTCAAGAAAAAGCCGATTTTTGGTGGCGATTTATAGCCGAAATTTGTGTTTATTTATACCAATATCAACCGCCCAATGAGTGGGTAGCAGTAGCATTATTTCCATCCAGAAAAATAGATTTAGGCATTCCCTATCAATATCAATTATTAGTCGATGGAGGTAAAATTAAAATTATTTACTTAGATGAATTAGAAATATCAGAAGAGTCATCAGTAGGATTAGATTTAATGGTATTAACCGTAAGTAAAGATTCTGAAGCGATTAAGATTGCCAAAAAAGCCCATCAAAAAAGCAAACAACAATTAGTTGATGTAGTTTCACAAACAAAAGTTTTAGAATTAATAGAGACAACATTAGTATATAAATTAAAAAATTTAACTAGGGAAGAAATAGAAGCCATGTTTACTTATGATCAATTAAAAGATACTGTTTATTTTCAACAACTTGAACAAGAAAGTATAAAAAAAGGCGAAATAAAAGGCAAACTTGAAACTGTACCTCTTTTAATTCAGTTAGGGATGACAGTAGAAGAAATTGCTATTCGTTTAGATTTACCCATAGAAACGGTTAGAAAAGCCTCTAACAATTAATAGTTGATAATGCTTAGAAGGAATTGATTTAACTTTAATTTCTGATATGATTTTTAGTTAGTTAAAATTTAATTACTTTTTTTTGCTACGTCAATTGTCAATAATTAAAATATTATTTCACTTAATTTATTTAAAAACAGTTAATTCTATGTCAGGAAAAACTACTCAATTAATTCCCATTCAACTAGATGACAACACCATTATTTATGTTGAAACAAATCAACATATTAACATGACAGAAACTCAACCACTACAAGAAACAGAAGAATTAACCAGAGAAAGTTTAGGAAAAGAAAGTAAAGGCTTAAAAGAAGTTCAACACAATATAACTCAAAATTTCAAAGGAATTGAAAGCACAATTAAGGCTTATATAAACTATATATTAAATGCTTTTAAAGAAATTGCTTCAGCCAATATTGATAAGGTAACTTTAGAATTTGCTATTAATATCGGTGGCAAAACAGGTATTCCTTACGTTACCGAAGGTTGTGCTAATAGTAGTTTAAAAATTACGGTGGGGTGTTCATTTCCTAAAGAAACTGAATCTTAGTATTTTTTAATGTTTTAATCAAAAGACATCTTAGTTTAGTAAAAAAACAAGTCACATTTTACAATATAAGACTTCTGGCAGAAGTAAGTAAAATTAAAAATTTCAAAGTAAAATATATTAAAAATTGACAAAAAAAGTATAAAAATTGATTTTATTTTGAAAATAGTTTACTTTGGCAAAAGATATAATTAACGGTTTTTAATTTTGTTATGAATATTAAATTTTTAGTTTTATTAATTAATATATGTTTATCTTTATTTTCTATTAATTTTTATCAAAAAGTTAATTCTGTAGAGGAATCCGAGACTCATAATTCCCTTTTTGCTGATGTTACTGAAAATTATGATAGTAATTTTGGCGATCGCCAACTATTAGAAAATATTGCTCAAAAAATAGCCGATAATTATCTCAAGAAAAAACCAGTCAATAGAATTAATGAACCTTTAAATGACAGAAAAGCAAGATATATTCAAAATCAATTTGTTAAATTATTAATACCAACCTTAGGACAAAAAATAGGTTATAAAGCAGCTTTAACTAACAAAAATGCTCAGTTAAATTTTGGAGTAAATCAACCTATTTCAGGAGTATTTTTAAAGCAAATGTTATTAGAAAATAATGCAGTTATTCCTCATAATTTTGGTACTCGAACAAGGTTAGAAGGAGACTTGATTGTCAGGGTAAAAAGTGATCAAATTAATCAAGCTAAAACCCCCGAAGAAACATTAAAATACTTAGATGCAGTAATACCTTTTATCGAATTACCTGACTTAATTTATAATGAAAATATAACGCCAAATGCTTTTGAATTAATAGCCATAAATACAGGGGCAAGATTAGGAGTAAAAGGAGATATTATTTTGATTAATAATAGTCAAGAATGGGAAAAAAAATTAAGTAATATTGATATTATTATTACCGATGAAAATAACCAAGAATTAGCCAAAGGAAATAGCAAAAATTTATTAGGAAATCCTTTAAATGTTGTTTTGTGGTTAAAAAATAATTTGAATCAACAAAATATTCTTTTAAAAAAAGGAGATTTATTATCTTTAGGCACAATTACTCCCATGATTCCCATCAAATCTAATACCAGAATCAAGGCAGAATATTTCGGTTTAATCGAAGATAAAACTGCAATAAATATCACCTTTAAATAAACAATAATACTTGTAGTATAGGTATTTTGATGAGGATAATCCTAAATTTTATAAATATTACTATATAATAATTTTTGGTTTGATAAAAAGGATGAAGATTATCGAAAAATTAAATTTAACGATTCAAATTGAAGCTATTTTATATTTAAAAGGAAAAGCAATTACTTTAAAAGAAATTACCGAATACGCAAAATGTACCCCAGATGAAGCACAAGAAGTTTTAATTAGTTTAATGAGTGATTATGCCCATCGTAACACAGCCTTGGAAGTAGCTGAAACTCCTAACGGTTATACTCTTCAACTTCGATCATCTTGTCAGCCATTATTAGAAAATTTAATCCCTTCTGAATTAAATACTAGCACCTTACGCACCTTAGCGGCGATCGCCATCAAAAATCCTATTTTACAAAGTGAATTAATCGAATTACGAGGAAGTAGTGCCTATAATCATGTCCAAGAATTGATAGAATTAGGATTTATTGATAAACGGCGACAAGAAGAAGGAAGATCATATTGGCTAGAAATTACCAAAAAATTTCATCAATATTTTGAAATTAATCAACTTTCACCATAAAAAGATTATATTGGAAAAAGAAGTTGTTAAAGGACTAATTTAAAAAAAGAGGAAATTGCTAATGGTATTTCAGCCGGAATTTTTTAATACAAAATCAGAAGACACAATAACCAATACTCTGATTGATTATTTACAAAAACAACAACCAGAAACCCTTGAAATGATTGCACAATCAGTAAGTCCAGAAATCAGAGAAATTATCACCCAAAATGTACAAGGTTTAATGGTAATGTTGCCCACAGAAGGTTTTAGAGTCCAAATTATGACAGACAGACAAAACCTAGGCAATTTATTAGCTAATGCGATGATGACAGGTTATTTTTTATCTCAGATGGAAAAAAGAAAAGATTTGGAACAAAATTTAATGGATACTGATTTGCTATAACGATTAATTAGTTGGGTTTTCTTTAACCCAACCGATAATTTTAATCTGATTTTTTTCTTTTAGCCTCCTTTGGCAAAGGAAACCATTACGAAAATGGATAATAAAATACCAGGTATTAATAAAGTTACTAACATGAAAAATTCTTGACCACTCATAATTTTTATATTTAAAATATTTCAAGGTAATTCTAACTTAATTTTACTTTTAAGTAGATTTTTTTTTGTAAAGATTAATAATATTCTATGTTATATTTTTCTACACTCTAAAAGATTTAATTATTGTGGGTTGGCTTTCCTGTTTCAACCTGTACAAAATTTTTATTGGTATTAGCTTTAAGCATTACTAATTCAAACGAAGAAAAGCTAATTTTTAACAGTTTGCAATATAACACATCATCATTAATCAAATTTTCATTATTTATGACACCCGAAAAAAATAATAAATTAGTGATTCCTCAAGTCATTATTGGTTTAGGAAATCCAGAGACAAAATATGACAAAACTAGACATAATATCGGTTTTGAATTATTAGATTATTTAGCTAATAAATGGCATTTTTCTTGGCAAAAAAATAATAAATTTAATGCTTTTTTTTCTGAAGGAATAACACCCAATAATCATAAGTTAAAATTACTCAAACCCCTTACTTATATGAATCTTTCAGGCCAATCCGTTCGATCAGTTTTGGATTGGTATAAGTTGCCGTCAGCATCTATCTTAGTGGTTTATGATGATATGGATTTGCCTATAGGTAAGATTAGAATGCGTTTATCAGGCTCGGCTGGAGGCCATAATGGCATTAAATCAATTATCTCTCATGTGGGCGGACAAAATTTTCCTCGTTTGCGTATTGGTATTGATAAATCTGATGGCAAAAAAGACACTATTTCTCATGTTTTAGGTAAATTTTCTCCCAGTGAAACTGAGTTACTTACTAATGTATTTCACTTAACTAAGGAAGCTATTGAGTTGAGTTTTACTCAAGGGATTGAAAAATCTATGAGTCTTTATAATGGCAAACAAATATTATAAATTTGTGTTGATTTTTGGGGATCTCCAATCTGTTGCTATCATTATCTATTCCCTCATACCCTAACACCCCAAACCCCTCTTACCTATGCCCATTTAATTATTTGGCGATCGCCATCAAACATAATTACTTTAATTTCTACATTTTGTTCTGAATGTTTTAAAATATATTCTTGACATTTTTGCTTAATTGTGCTACGCAAAGAAGCATAAATTTGAGATGTCCAATTAGTATTATTTTCTAAGTCAAATTGTTGTAATAATTTTAAAGCAAAATCCGTAGTAGGGGCATTAAAAATTTGTTTTAAAAGATTATTTGGTAAACCTAAATTAGCACCATGAGCGGTAAAAATTTCTAATCTAGCATCAGCTAAATGATGATGAGTATGAAAAATTCCTCCAGCTAATTTAATCAATTTGCCATGATAACCTAACAGAGTAATTGAAGATTAATTTATCAAACCACCTAAGACTATCATTGAACCTAACCATTTAGCAGTTTTAACTATTTGTTCAGAATTAATACCCATTTTTTCTGCTAAATCTAAACCATTTTCACCAATACAAAAAACTAAATCACTAAACTTTAAGGCTTTTTGCCTCAATTCTTCTTGATAAAGGTGTAATTGTTCCATACTAGTAAGAGGTTTTGAAATACCACTTGTACCTAATAAAGATAAACCCTCAATCACCCCAAAAGCAGAATTTGATGTTTTTTGAGCCAGTCTTTTTCCTTCAGGTAAAATAATAGTAATTTCGATAGTTTCTTGAGGTTTTAAATATAGTTTAATATTGTATTCTAGTATTTCTTTCGCATACTTATAAATAGCCGATTTATTATTTTCATCTATTATTTTACCAATACCTTCTCCGCCATTAATAATAATAGTTGAATATTCAGATTTGCTAATAGTAATTAAAGCCCAAATAGGAGTATTTTTAGTAATATCTAGGTTATCACCCGGATCAGATTTAGTAATAGCTAATGCTTGATTTTCGTTCAATTTTGCTACTTGTTGAATGTCAATTTTAACTATTTTTTTTGGTTTAATTAAATCAATTTCTACCGTTGGCGAAACAGGATAATTTTGTAAATGTCTGATAGCGGCAATAGCAGAAGCGGTAGCAAAAACTGGTAAAGTATAACCTGATAACATTATTTAATTATTAATAATTGATAGTTAATGATTGATAGTTGAACAAAATTGTATAAGTCAGTAATAGCTTTTGCCATCTCTTGCTCTTTGCGAGACACCATTATATCTTAATTAATCAACGCCAGTTTTTTACTTTATGGTAAATAAATTTAATAACTATCTTAATTTTTATAAATAACCCCATTCCC
>CAZWLZ010000023.1:15931-18430 GCA_964634505.1 uncultured bacterium
CCCATTCCCTTATTACTATGGCAACATTTTTACGTCCGTTAAGTTATAAATATCAATGGTTTTATGATTTTATCTCTACCTTAGCCTCTTTAGGAGTAGGAGGAGAAAAGAGATTTAGGAATTTAGCATTAGAAGGTTTAGAAATTAATCAAAATAGCAAAATTTTAGATTTATGTTGTGGTGCTGGACAAACGACACAATTTTTGATTAAATATTCAGATGATGTTATTGGTTTAGATTTGTCTCCTGTTGCTTTGAGTAAGGCAAAAAAAAATGTCCCTTCCGCAAAGTATATTGAAAGTGATGCTCAAAAATTACCTTTTACTGATAATTCTTATGATTTAATTCATACAAGTGTGGCATTACATGAAATGACAGAAGAAGAATTAGATAAAATTTTTGCAGAAGTTTATCGAGTTTTAAAACCCCAAGGCATTTTTACTTTTATTGATTTACATTCTCCTCATAATCCTTTATTTTGCGGCGGTTTGGCTGTGTTTATGTGGTTGTTTGAAACCGATACCGCTTGGCAATTATTGAAAATAGATTTACCTCAAAAACTATTAGAAATAGGCTTTCAAATTCAAAACTATCATCTTTATGCTGGGGGTAGTTTACAAGTTATTCAATGTCAAAAAATTTAACAATTATGTCAAAAGCAAAAATTTTACAACCCGATTTAGTTTTAGGTGATGTGATTATTAATCTTTCCTCTCAAACTTTACAGCAATATCAATTAAAAGGATTGGTTTTAGATGTAGATGAAACTATTGTACCTTTTGGTCAAAAAGAGGTATCTTCAGAGTTTATAACTTGGATTGATACCATTAAACCTATTTTTCCCATTTGGTTAGTAAGTAATAATATTAGTCAAAATAGAATTAAAAATATTGCTGATACCGTTGAATTGCCTTATCTGTTTGGGGCTGGGAAACCTTCTCGGCGTAAATTACGTCAAGCGGTTGATGCCATGAATTTAAAGCCCGAAAATGTGGCTATGATTGGCGATCGCCTATTTACAGATGTGTTAGCTGGTAATCGTTTGGGGATGTTTACTATTTTAGTTGAACCTATGGTACACCCTGACGGTAAAAATAAATTATTTTCCTTAAGAAATTTTGAAGTTTGGATTACTGAAAAATTAGGCGTATCGTTAAAAAGTTAAATAATTGGCGATCGCCATGTAGGGGCAGTGCCCCCGTGCCTGCCCTGCCCCTGTGTCCACTATGTTTAACCGACTTCAAAGGCAACCCCTTCATTGACGAATAAGCCAGAGAATTGGGCTAAAGCTGAATTTTTCTCGGATTCACTGACAAACAAATATGTACCAGCTACTTGAGTATTAGCTAAACGATAATAATCAGTGCCTCTTCCAGCATCTGCACCATAAGCATAAAAGGCGGTGCCTTCTTCTAGGAAAACATTGCCGAAGTTTTGGCGAATACTCACACTTTCACCTTCAGTTGCGAATAAATAAGTACCAGCAACTTGTAAGTTAGCAAAGCGATTAAATTTCACTAAATCATCAGCTGGTTGACTGGAAACCTTAAAAGCAGCCCCTTCTAATTCAAAGGTATCTGAGAAATTTTGAACAATACTTGTACTTTCGGTTTCATTAGCAAATAAATAAGTACCAGCTACGTTTTTGTTACGGAAGCGATTTAAAGTAGTATTTAAAACCGAATCAGGTTCTTTTGGCGTGATTGTACTATCATCATTGGTAATTGTACCAGTAACTCCTTCTGTTGTACCAATGGCATAATTAGCATTACTAGCAAGGGTTAAAGTGACATTCTCATCACTCTCAATAGTAGTATCATCAGTGGGATTAATGGTAACTGTGGCTGTGCTAGAATTGGCAACGAATGTTACAGTTGTATCAATATTATCGTAATCTGTGCCGTTAGTGGCTGTACCTCCTATGGTGTAATTTATCGTTAAGCTATTATTTAAGCTACCTGTGCGAGTGAAAGTATAAACTAGGTTAGTCGTACCATCTTCTAATACACTGCTAGGGGATACTGCTAAGGTAATGCTTGTTAGGCTGGTTGTTGTTGTGCCTACAGTGGTGGTAGCATCAGCTACGGTGGGTGCAAGTTCGATTAAGCCTAAGTTATCAGAAGCCACGCTATAAAAACGGTAATTACTGCCCGTTTGCCCTGTATAATTAGCAGAAGTATCTGTAATGTTGTCTTTCCAAAGGGTATAAGTGCCGTTATTCACCGATACATAAATATCATAATTAGCAATACCACTACCTGTATCTGTACCTGTCCAATTTACACTAAAGTTAGTATTACTGGTAGCAGGTAAAGCTGTAACTTGACTGCTAGGGGCATCTTTATCTAGGGTATTAAAGACGGGATTACTTTGAATCGGTGTTTGACTATTAAAGGTAATACTTGCTTGGGCATCAATGCGAGTGTTGTTGTTACTATTGGCGTTGGGTTGGATGGTATAACCGACAAAACCTTGCCCTGCATTATTGGCATCATTAGG
>CAZWLZ010000024.1:0-18397 GCA_964634505.1 uncultured bacterium
GCTGTAAAATATTAGGCCAATCTTCTACAAAAAAATTAACTGTTTCCTCTTTTACCCAACCACGTAAAGAGAAAATTTCTCCAATTTTTAAATTGTGATAATCTTGTTGATCTTTTAAAGCCAATTCTATTTGTTGTAAACCAATTAATCCTGCTTCCCTGAGAATTTCTCCTAATAATTTACGAGAAAAAGTATCATCTTTTACTAGAATATTTTTGTTCATTTGTCAAGAAAATTAAGAATTATTTAATCTTTTTGTCTTGTTTAATTTACTGAATTATAAAAAACTATTTTGATACTTATACAAAATAATTTTTCCTAGATATTAACACAGTTTGAATATTTGTATATTCAGGAATCATCACAATACTTTTGGAAAACAAAACTGATTTGCTTTATTTTTTGCTACGAAAAAATTTTTTTTTCTTAATTCAAAAAAACTGAAAAATTTTATATTAATAATTAATAAGTATTTTTAAAATGAGATAGATAAAAAACTATAATTATAAGACTTTAAAGTGTTATTTTAATTAATCAGGTTTTTAATGATCAAATTAATTGTAGATTTTTTTTCATTGGTGTAAAGGAATAAAGGAGAGAAAATGGAAGTATCAGAAATTTTAAAAAGATATAAAAATGGCGATCGAGATTTTAGAGAAATTGATTTAATTAAGAGTAATTTAAGCGGAATTAATTTAAGTAATGTCAATTTATCTCGTGCTAAATTAATGGAATCCTCTTTAGCATGGTCAGATTTGAAGCGTAGTTTTTTATTAGAGTCTAATTTAAGTGGTGCTTTTTTGTATGGTGCTAATTTAAGTTTTGTTAAGTTACAATTATCTAAATTGATTGAAGCTGATTTAACTAAGGCTGATTTAAGTGGCGCTCAACTTCATAAAGTTGATTTACAGGGTGCTAAATTAAGTGGCGCAGTTTTAAATTGGGTTAATCTTTATATGGCTAATTTGCCGGGGGTTAATCTTTGTGGTGCTAATTTAGAGGGTATTAATTTAAGGGGTGCTAATTTAGATAAGGCGAATTTGAATTGGTGTAATTTAAGTTTGGCTAGGCTTAGTGGTGCAAGTTTACAAGGTGCTAGTCTTTATGGAATTAAATTAAAAGGTGCTTTTTTAAATGGGCTTAATTTAGAGGGTATTAATTTCAGTGGGATGGATTTATCTGAGATTAAATTAAGTGGTGCTAAGCTACAAGGGGCTGATTTTACTGGTACGGATTTGCCTGAAGCCTTTTTACGCAATGCGGTTTTAGATGGTGCTAATCTGAAAAAAGCTAATTTATTAAAAGGGAAATTAAAAGGCTCTCATTTTATTCAAGCTAATTTGATTAAAAGCAATTTACAAGAGGCTGATTTACGATGTGCTGATTTAAGTAGTACAAACTTAAATTTTGCTAATCTTAAGGGCGCTGATTTGACGGATGCTAATTTAACCGGTGCTTATTTATGGGGTGCTTGTTTAGATGGTACGATTTTAAAGGGTGCGAATTTAACGGGGGCAAGTTTGCGTAATGCAGATTTATCTGGGGTTGATTTATCAGAGACTATTTTAACGGGTGTTACTATGCCTGATGGGAAAATTTTGGGTTAGTTATTGATTTTTTTACAGGCAAGATTTCTGTGTCACGAATTTACTGCTATTCTTTTTACTAGTAGCCTTGAAATGATAATTCTGGCGATCTTTATTTAGGCGTAAGAATTGAGTTTATCGTGAGAAACTACAAATTGACAAAAAAAATTGGGTAATTTAGGATTATATTTGTAAATATGGTAAGAAATTTGTTCATAAATTTAATATCTCTGTCGTGAAAACAACACCAGCTAGAAATCTTGGTCTTGACGTAATCAGAGCTTTTGGTATTCCCTACATTGCCTGTTACTATCATGTGCTTCTTATCGTTAATTTAGAATCACAGAAAAATATTTTAACTAGCCATATTGCTTGGATCATTATGAGTAGCTTGATTCTAGTTTCTGGATATTTTATTGCTTCAAAAAATATTTCGTTCTCGTGGCCTGAGATATATTCTTTCTTTCAAAAAAGGATTATAAGAATATATCCATTATATATTTTAGCGATTATTGCTTTTGGAATTACAGGAGTAGCCCAATGGAGTCAACTTCTCAAAGCTCTTTTTTTGCTATCTATGTTTCTACCTCCAGGCCCTCTGACATTATGGTTCATCACCCTTATTTTTCTGTTCTACTTTTTAGCTCCGATTTTGTTAGTTTCCTCAAAATCTTTAAAACAATATTTGCTAACCTTTGCAGGATTGATTTTCCTGTTTAGTATCTATCATCTATTTATAAACTATATAGATTTAAGAATATTACGTTACTTCCCAGCTTTTGCTCTAGGTATAGCTATTAGAAGATTTGATCATCTATATTTACTCTTAAAACGATATAAAATATTGTTGTTCTTTCTTGCATTTCTCTCATTATATTTATCTTTAATAAAAACGGGTTCGCCATCAGATTTTAGACAGTTTATCAAAATTGTTATGGCTGGTTCAGGAACAACTATATTTTTAACAATTTGTAGTTTTTTTGTCTTTTGGCTTTCCTCAAATTCAAGTGAACTATGGAAACGTTTAAATTTGTCTTCTGTGATCAGTTTTCTTAGCTATATTAGTTTTTGTCTTTATCTTTTTCACAGACCAATTTTAGCTTTTACACAGAATAATGTTCCCTATCCATCAGATAGCAAGGAATTATTAATCGTTATTTATATTATTTCTGTTCCAGTAATGATATTAATCTCTTGGATTGTTCAAAAAAGTTATGATTTATATTTAGAAAAAATTTTTAATAACTATCTCTAAAAGATTTAGGTATTCCTCCACTTACAATAAAACTATTGTATTTTGTAAGTCAAACCTAATCTAGTGTGAGAAAGAAAAAAGCAAAGTAAAGTAATGTCAAAATTTCCTCATGATGAATTTGTCAAAGAATATATACCCGAATTATGTAATCAATATGGTGTAGCAACGCCATCCATGCTGGTAAATAGTGAAACAAGAGAAATAGATGTATTTTTTCAACCGAATCCTACCGAGATAAAATTAGCGATGAAAACCTTAGGATTATTAGGAAAAATAATTCAAACACCGTGTTTATTAGAATTTTATCGAAATGCAATTAACGAAAATCAGATGAGAGAATGTCTAAGTAAATTATTAGATGTACAACAAAAACAACGAAGACAAGCTAAAAGAGAAAAAGAGAAAATAGTAGAATCACAAATACCCAGATTATGGATTGTAACACCAACAATATCCAAGAGTATTTTAAACAAATTTGAAGCCAAAGAAACACAGGAAAAAGGAATATACTTTTTAGCACAAGGATTATTCACAGGAATAATAGCAGTGCATAAATTAGAAGTAAAGAAAGAGACATTATGGTTGAGAGTATTAGGAAGAGGAAAAACACAATCATTAGCCATAGAAGAATTGAAAAATGTAGAAAACGAATTTTATCAGAAGATTATATTAGAATTAGTGTATAAATTATTAGAAAATTTAGAATTAAATAAGGAAAAATCAAAGAAAATAAATAGAGAAGAAGAGGAATTAATTATGATCTTAAGAACAACATTTAGAGATAAATTAGCAGAAACTGAACAAAAAGGTATCGAAAAAGGTATTGAAAAAGGTATTGAAAAAGGTATTGAAAAAGGATTAAAAGAGGGAATTACGGATACACTGAAAAATAATATTATTAGTATTTTAGCAAAACGCTTTAATTTTATCCCTGCTGAATTAATTAATCAAATTAATGAAATAGAAGATATACCCAAATTACAAAGACTTTTACTAGAGACTATTAGTATTAATTCTCTTGATGATTTTCAAGATTTACTGTGATTTTAATTGCCGATCGCCAATAACTGCCACTTCGAGATCGCCAAAATTCAATTTAATTATCTTTTTATCAATTATTAAATAAATGACTGTTTTAACTATCCAATCTCTCAAAAAAGACTTCGGTATTAAAGAAATTCTTAAGGATGCCAATTTTAGTATTGATGACAACGATAAAGTTGGTTTAATCGGAGTCAATGGTTCGGGAAAATCTACGTTATTAAAGATGTTAGCTGGATTAGAACCTTATGATCAAGGACAAATGGTTACTAAATCTGGTGGACGAATTATTTATTTGCCTCAACAACCAGAAGTAAATCCTGAAAATACGGTTTTAGAACAAGTTTTTGCTAATTGTGGCGAACAAATGCAATGGATTAAGGAATATGAAGATTTATCTCATCGTCTTGCCCATTCAGATTCTTCTCATCTCGATGATTTAATGAATCAGTTAAATACTGTTACTGAAAAAATTGAAACGGCTAATGCTTGGGCGTTAGAAAGTAAGGCAAAAATTATTCTTGATAAACTTGGTATTCAAGATTTTGAGGCGATTGTTGGTCATTTATCGGGGGGTTATATCAAAAGAATTGCTTTAGCTTCTGCTTTAATGTCCGAACCTGATTTATTATTAATGGATGAACCTACTAACCATCTTGATGCTGATTTAGTGCAGTGGTTACAGGAATATTTGGCTAAATTTCCGGGCGCTATTTTATTGATTACTCATGATCGTTATTTTTTAGATAATGTTACTAATCGCATCTTGGAAATTGATCGAGGTGATTTATATTCTTATGGGGGTAATTATAGTTATTATTTGGAAAAAAAAGCTCTTGCTGAAGAATCTGTTGCTAGTAGTCAAAAGAAATTACAAGGAGTTTTACGTCGAGAATTAGAGTGGTTGAAAAGAGGGGCAAAAGCTAGAAGCACTAAGCAACAAGCTAGAATTGATCGCATTGCTAATATGCAAAATATTGAATTTAAACAAGTTCAAGGTAAAGTTGTTATTGATACCCCTAGTCGTCGTATTGGTAGTAAAGTTATTGAGTTACATGATGTTTCTAAATCTTTTGGCGATCGCCAAATTATTAAAAATTTTACTTATTTATTTGGTGCAAATGATCGAGTGGGTATCATTGGGGGAAATGGTGCAGGAAAATCAACTTTAATGAATTTAATCACGGGTAAAATTGAACCAGATACGGGCAAGGTAGAAATTGGTAAAACCATTAAAATAGGTTATTTTGATCAACATTCTGATGACTTAATTACTCCAGCCCAAAATGAACAAAGGGCGATCGAATATATTAAAGATGTGGCAACTTTTATCGAAACATCAGACGGCACAAGAATTACCGCATCACAAATGTTAGAGAGGTTTTTATTTACTCCAAACCAACAATATACTCCAGTATCTAAATTATCAGGGGGTGAAAAACGCCGTTTATTTTTATTAAAAATGTTAATGAGCAATCCAAACGTATTACTTTTAGACGAACCTACCAATGATTTAGATGTACAAACTTTAACTGTACTTGAAGAATATTTAGAAACTTTTAAAGGTACGGTATTAATAGTATCCCATGATCGCTACTTTTTAGATCGCACCGTTAATACAATTTTTGCCCTAGAAACCGATGGTAATTTAAAACAATATCCGGGTAATTATTCTCTTTATTTAGACTATCAAAAAAGACAAACTAAAGAAGCTAGAGAGATTAAAAATGGTAGCGAAAATAAAGTAATTTCTTCCTCTTTTCAAACGACCAAATCTGATGCAAATAAAACAAAATCCACCAACAAAATTAAAACTCGTTTATCTAATTACGATCGCCAAAATTTAGAAAAATTAGAGTTAGTAATTATTCCAGAATTAGAAACAAAAAAAACTGAATTAGAACAAAAAATTTATGCTAATAATGCTAATAATTATCAAGAATTAACAACCTTTACAGAAGAGTTACATAAATTAAATCAAGAACTAGAAACGGCAACTAATAAATGGTTAACCCTATCTGAAATGGACGAAAAATAGAGTAATCATAAAAAAATAAGACAAAATAAAATTTTGTTATCTTAATCAAGAATCGTTTACTTTTTTATTCTTTGAAGATTATTTCTAATGGCGATCACGCAGTGGCAGCTTTGCTGATCGCCATCAGAGTTTACTTAATATTTATTTCCATGCACATTATTACTCAGAAAAGACTTCAAGAATTTTTTGAAAAATATCCCGATTCTCAAACAAGTTTAGAAATTTGGTATAATCGCACTAAAGTAGCTAATTGGCATAATTTTTTAGAGTTGACTCAAGTGTTTCCCTCCGCAGATCAAGTTAAAAATTTAATTGTTTTTAATATTGGCGGAAATAAATATCGATTAATTCCCTTCGTAGATTTGACCTATAAAAAAGTATTTATTCGCTCAATTTTAACCCATACAGAATATGATAAAAACAAATGGAAACAAGATCAATGGTTTAGTAACTGATGGTAATTATTTAACACTTTTAACAAAATTTCCGCCTCGCCCGATTAAATCTGAGCTAGATTTTAATAAAGTTCAAGCAATTATTGATGATTTAATTGATCAAGATAATTTGACTTCTGATGAACAAGATTATTTGAATGTTTTAGGTAGTTTAGTGAGAGATTATGAAGATTTATACCATCCTATTGTTCAACCAAATCCTGTTATCTTAATCAATAATCTTTTACAAGAATCTAATTTACAACCTCAAGATTTAGTCAGTCTTTTTTCTTCAGAGGAAGAATTATTAAATATACTAGCCTGTTGTCAAGAATTAACTATTAATCAAGTCAAAAAATTAGCAAATTTTTTTAATATTCCTATTAGTTATTTTTTGGGTTAATTTGATAAAATAAATTCAAGAAATAACTATTTGGCGTTGCTGATTTACGGTATGAATCTCTAAAGATGTAAATTTTAAAACATTGGCTCAAACTCGTTTCCAGATGTATGCAAAATTCGATTTCATACCCTGATTAAGCAACGCCCTATTTTTTTGATTATTTGAAGTTTGTTGCTAATGGCGATCGCCGAAAAAAATTATTTTTCTAAACGATTCATGATTTCTTGATAATGGAGACGTTTAATCTTTATTTGTTCTCTGATTTGGGGTAATCGAATTTCTTTAAATTTTTGCCATTTTTCCTCTTTAATTTGCTCTAATATATCAAAAGGAATAGCAGATTCAATCATAATTTGATAATGATACCAAGCACTTAAAGCATCCTCTTAAAATTATTTTTCCCCCTAATATTTTTTGGCGAATTACTGCTTCTATTTTGCCTCCATAAAAATCTAAATCTTCACTTGAAAAAGGAATATATGATTCTAATTCTGGCAAATTTTCATAATATTTATTGATAAGCCCATTAATTTACAGCTTGTCCTCCAACCACAACTATATCTAAATTAACCTGTTGAAGTTTAATAAAAATTGTGCGGAGATTTTCAGGTGTCAATTTTGCCATAATGAGTAGGGATACTTTCTTCCCAAGAATGTTCACGAATATCAAACTGCCAATATTCAGGGTAAAGAGTTTGATTAACTAATTTTTCAGCCTTTTTTTGTGTTAATTTTAGGATTTTTCTGGCTTCTATTTTTTCTTGAGCCAATTTTTGTAAGTCTTGATTCATATACAATAAAATTTTTTTTTGTTAATTTATTAATTAAAACACAAGTATTAATTATTTTTCATTGCCTTGTAAACCTTATTATTTGTTAGTAATGGGTTAAATTTCCCTTAACCCAAACTAATTTTATTTAGACATATCTAACATTTTTTGAATAGGAAGCAATGCCTTAACTCTAGTATATTCAGGGATAATAATTTCTGGAGATTTATTTTTCATAGCAAAATATAACTTTTCCAAAGTATTTAAACGCATATAAGGACACTCATTACAAGCACAATTAGTGTTGGAAGGTGCGGGAATAAAGGTTTTTTCTGGGGCTTCTTTTTCCATTTGGTGAATAATACCCGACTCGGTAACTACAATAAATTTATCAGATACGCTTTGTTGAGAATACTTTAATAATGCCGTAGTCGAACCGATAAAATCCGCATGACGCAAAACATTAGTTTCACACTCAGGATGAGCGATAATTTCCGCCGTAGGATGCTCAATTTTTAACTCAATAATTCTTTTTTCCGAGAAGGTTTCATGGACAATACAACTCCCCTCCCATAATACTAAATCTCGCCCTGTTTGTTCCATGACATAACGCCCTAAATTTTTATCAGGAGCAAAAATTATCGGTTGATTGTGAGGAATTTGATTAACGATTTTAACTGCATTAGAACTGGTACAAATTATATCACTCAAGGCTTTTATTTCAGCACTACAATTAATATAAGAAATAACGATATGATCAGGATATTTTGCTTTAAATTGACTAAATTCTAAGGGTGGACAACTATCTGCCAAAGAACATCCAGCGTCTAAATCGGGTAATAAAACTAACTTATTTGGGTTCAAAATTTTAGCCGTTTCTGCCATAAAATGAACCCCAGCAAACACGATTACATCTGCCGAAGTGTTAGCAGCTTGTTGGGAAAGTCCCAAAGAATCACCAATATAATCAGCTATATCTTGGATGTCATTTTCTTGGTAATAATGGGCTAAAATTACGGCATTTAATTCTTTTTTTAAATTGGCGATCGCCAAAAATAAATCTTCCGGAATATCAGAAAAATCAGTTTTTTTATTTGGTAAAGTATTAACAAACATGATATATTTTTAGTAATAAATAAAGAGTAGAATAGGTTATTGTTTTAATTTTAGATAGAATTAACTTCAATTTACGAATTTTCAGAAATAACAAGAATTAGGCGGGAATGAATTTTAAAACCACTCCATTATTGCAATAGCGTTTACCCGTAGGTTTTGGCCCATCATTAAACACATGACCATGATGACCATTACAACGACTACAATGGTATTCAGTGCGAGGAATCAATAATTTAAAATCAGCTTTGGTTTCTAGATTTCCCTTAATAATTTGATAAAAACTAGGCCATCCAGTGCCACTATCAAATTTAGCTTCTGATTGAAATAAAGGCAAATTACAACCGACACAAGCATAAATTCCCTTTCTTTTTTCCTTGTTTAAAGGGCTAGTAAAAGGTCTTTCAGTGCCTTCTTTGCGTAAAATATTATATTGTTCAACTGTTAATCTTTTTTTCCATTCTTGATCAGATAAAATAAGTTTTTTGATGGGTTTTTCTTGGGCAAAAACTTGATCAGGATTGGTAATTAATGACAATCCTAAACCTATTCCATTGATGAGTAAAAATTTTCTTCTGTTAAGCATAATTTTGATAATTTATAGTTGATTCATGTATTAGGTTTTAAAAAGGGATTAGGTTTAATAAGAAGGTGTTAGGAATTGACAGAGATTAGATTTTAAGAGAAATAAAATTAAATTACTTCAAAACTTCAAAAAAAAGTAGATTTATAAAATAATTAGTCTTTTACCTATTACTTATTACCTCTTTCTATATTATGTCTTTTTAAGTAAATTCTGATGAAGTGGTGCTTATTTTGGCGATCGCCAAAATAACTGATCCCAAATAGGTTCTATAGAATCATCAAAGATAATTGATTAATTCAGCATTTATACTAAGTCCGAGAGGAAAAAAAACCTTAAGTTTATATACTATGTACGATACCGTACAGACAAAAACATTATTTAATCTTATGATTGAAACAAGATCAATTTAACTAAACAATATTACTATATTCTCACCTGAGAATAATTTTGGAAGTTTGCAATAATACTTAAATCTCCGTTCAATCATAAGTTCAATCAATATTTTTACCCTGAAGTTGTAGCATTTAAACTTCAAATATTTATAAAAAAAACTTCCTCTAATTTTCTATTAATATTCTTTACTCATAAATTAATTGTAATTATCAATTATTAAGTAATAAGAATAAAGAGGTTTTCTGTTGTCATGGCATATCAAGTTTTTAATAATACATTAAATATTGTGAAGGCACAAGTTGAGCATTTTTTAGATCATTATCCAGAAGATCACATATATAACAAAATCTTATCTTTACCCTATTTTAAACAAAAACTAATCGCTAAAATCTTAACTCAAATTCCTAATCGTCATACCGTAATCGATGAGGTAACATATTTTTGTGACGATACAACTTTTTGTATCGGTGTAGTAGAAGAACAGTTATTAATTAACGATAAAATTATTAGTACTATCAATGATTTTATTAAAATTGAAGACAATAACATTGTAAAAAACAATGAGCTTAATAAAAAAACAGTTGATGAATTAATTGATCAAGATTGGTGGGTTCGATTTCAGACTGTGATACCTTGCGTTACTTACTTTTTCGGTCCTTTTGATAGTTTTGATGAAGCTCATTCTAATCATAGAGGTTATCTTGAAGATTTAATTAAAGAAAAAGCAGAAGGAATTACTTTTAATTTTCAAATAGGTGCGCCAAAATCTTTGACAATTGTTAATGATATTAGTGATCTTCAAAAAGAAAATGACTTACTCACCGAAAAATTTTGTCAATCTAATTTAGATCAAAAATATTATGAAAAATTATTTTTGTTTGCACCTGATGCACAAATGATCTTAAATCCAGATGGCACAATAAAATTTGTGAATGAGAATGCCCTGAAACTACTAAAAATGGAGAATAAAAATTTAATTGGGAAATCTTTAGATTTATTTATCTCACCAATTAATTTTAAAAAATTTTCTACTCATCTTGAACAACTTAACAATATCACAGATTTAAGACAAGATTTTCCTTTGTTTTTATTAGAATTATTATTAAAAAATAATTCTCCTATCACGGTTAGTGTTAAAATATCAAAAACAAAAAACTCTTATAACAATATTGTTAGTTGGCATTTATCGCTTGATAACATTACTGAACTACAAAAAATTCAAAACAGGCTTTTGTACGAATCTCGTCATGATCCTTTAACTAATTTACCAAATCGAAGAGCTTTATTAGAATTTATCAAAACTAAACTTAATCAAGAACAAAATGAATCAAATAATTTTGCACTATTATTTTTAGATTTAAATAAATTTAGAGATATTAATAATGTTTTTGGTCATGCCATCGGCGATCAAATTTTGATTATTTTTGCTAAACGGTTAATGGCTTGTGTGAGAAATTCTGATCATGTAGCACGTTTGAGTGGCGATGAATTTATAATCGTTCTCAGTAATATCAACTCGTCTCAAGACGCTAAAGATTGCGCCCATCGCATACATAAAGCACTGTATAATCCTTTCAAAGTAAGAGAACATCATATACCTGTCAGTGTCAGTATTGGTATTTTGACCAGTGACAAGAAAAAACTTAATTTGTCAAGTTTATTATCAAATGCTGATAGAGCCATGTATCAAGCTAAATCAAGTCATGCACCTTATGCTATATATCATTGTTAAGTCTTTTTTCTCTGTTTGATAAATAATTAAAATAATATCTCCTAGATAAAACTTACTTTTGAAATGTTGGCGATCGCCGTAAAATTAAACAATGGTTTTAGGGTTTATTCTGTAAATTCTATAAGATAAATTTTAAATAAAGTCCATATAACATAAAGGAAAGACCATGATTAAAGGAAATTTAAAAGAATTCTCATTAAGTGAACTTTTTCAAATTATTGCTCAAGATGTGAAAACAGGTTTATTAGTTATAAAAACTACGGAACATCAATCTGCATGGAGAAAACATTATATTTGGTTTAATAAAGGTCTAATTATTGCAGCAGCTAATTCTTTAGATGGAAAATGTTTAGTTTCTCTAATAAGAAGACGCTCTTGGATTAAAACGGACAAAGAAGAACAGGAAATACTCAATAAATTTAATTACATATCTAATACTGCTTTAGGTTTATATTTAAAGTGGAAAAATGTTTTAACAGATCATGATATAGATTTTATTTTTCGTATTCAGATAATGCGAGAAGTAAATCCTTTATTTGAATTAAAGGAGGCTGATTTTTTATTTCAAGAAGGCCTTTCTTTACCTTTCTACGAAATGACTGGCTTGAGTATTAGTGCAAAAGAATTACTTTTAAAAGGGTTAAGAGGTTTGAGAGATTGGAGTATATTGTTGAAGAAATTACCTTATGCTACTTCTACTTTAGGTATCAATAAAAATGTCAAATTAGATGTAATTCTTGATGTATATGAATCAAAAATATGGAATTTAATGGAATCAAATCTTTCTTTAGTTGAGATTGCTCGAAAATTAACTTTAACGATAGAAAAAGTACAACAAACTGCTTTTTGTTTAATTATGGTAGGTTTAGCTGAAGAAATACCTTATTTGAATCCAGCCTCCTTATCTTCTTTAAATTCAGACTTTGACAAAGTATCAAGTAACAAAAAGACTACTCTATCTCCTGTGAATTTAGTCCTTGACAAAGTATCAAGTAACAAACAGACTACTCTTAGTGATCATTTTCTGTCTAATTTAACTAATTTTCTTCACAAATAAAAAGAAAATATTTTGTAAAAAGAAGAATTTTACCCTATAGGACTTACGATTGTTAATTAAATGGCGATCGCCATTTTGAAGAATAATTAGATTTGTTCATTATATGCTAAGATCAAATTAAAATGTCTATTTAGTTCAGATTTATGATTATACCTAATCAACAACAATTTACTGTAGAATATGCCAGTCAAAATTTTAATAAGGTAATTAAATCAGCAGAAAAAGAGGCTATTTTACTAACTCAAAATGAGCAAAAATTTTTACTAATTAATCAAGATGTTTTAGAGTCTTGGTTAGAGACTTTTATCATTTTACAAGATCAAGAAATTTTAAATGATATTGAAATTGCTAGAGAAGAATATCAAAAAGGCACAACTTTAACAATGAAAGATATTTTTAATTAATAAATTATGTCTTATCAAGTGATATTTTCGCAAAAAGCCTATAAAGATATTGCTAAATTAACTCCCCAACAAAAAGATAAACTCAAAATAATTTTACAAGAAATATTATCGATTAATCCTTATGTAGGTAAACCTTTAAAAGGAGATTTAAAAGGTTTATATTCTTATCGTTTAAATCTCAAAAATCGAATTGTTTATGAAATTATTCCTTCCAGTCAAAGGATTTTAATTATTCGTGCCAGAAGTCATTATGGTGATTAAAGAAAATAGTATTTTGACTATAAAATGTAAAGATTTTGTTACACCTATCTCCATTATATTGAGACAAATTATTATCTAGTGGAGACTAAAATAATAATTTGTAAGGGTAAAAAATTAAATCAAACTGTCAAATTGTTTAGCTAAATCAAAATCTTTATCGGTTAACCCCCCTTCATCATGGGTAGAAAGTACGAGAGTAACTTTATTATAAGAGATAGTAATATCGGGATGATGTCCCAGTTTTTCGGCAGGTTCGACTAAAAGATTAACAAATTTCATTGATTCAATAAAATCAGCGAATTTATAAGTTTTGGTTATTTCTTTTTTTTCTTTTTTCCAATTAGATAATGTCTCTAATTTTTCGTTAATTTCTTTTTCTGTTAATAGCATATTGTCAAGTTTTTTATTGATAAATTAATGATTTAATGTTATTATCTTACTTGTTTTTTTAGAAAGCTGCATTTTAATGTGGTACAGGCATCCTGCCTGTAATGAATCCTCTTAAAGTTATACTGCTTGTAATGAATCCTCTGAAAGTTATACTGACTGTGATGAATCAATCAAAAAAAGACAGACTAGAAGCCTGTCTCACCATTAGAATAATTAAGATAATAACAATTGTTAACTTATAATTATTTTTGCCAATTTATCCAATCTTGGGGTTTAAGAAAAATATCATATAATTCCGATTCTGGAGTATTTGCTTCTGGTTGATAGCCATATTCCCAACGAACTAAAGGAGGCAATGACATTAAAATAGATTCGGTGCGCCCATTGGTTTGTAAGCCAAAAATAGTGCCTCTGTCATATACTAAGTTAAATTCCACATAACGCCCTCTTCGGTACAATTGAAACTGTCTTTGGCGATCGCCATATTCCATTGAACGATTTTTTTCAGCAATAGGCACATAAGCAGGTAAAAAAGCTCGACCACAATCTTGCACAAAAGCAAATAATTCTTCCCAAGTTTGAGGGGATTGAGGAGTTAAATTTTCACTATAGATAGAGGCTGGTTGATTAATATCAGTGCCACGATAAAGGGGATATTGCCCATCTTGATAATCAAAAAAGATACCCCCAACTCCTCTGGTTTCGCCACGATGTTTTAAATAAAAATATTCATCACACCATAATTTAAAAACGGGATAATATTCAGGATGGTGTTTGTCACAAGTTTGCTTTAAAGTGTTATGAAAATGTTGGGCATCTTCTGCAAAAGGATAATAAGGAGTTAAATCAATACCTCCACCAAACCACCAAACTGGGCCTGCTTCAAAATAACGATAATTCAAGTGAACTGTTGGAATATAAGGATTACGAGGATGTAATACCATAGAAGTACCTGTGGCATAAAATTGGTGTCCATCAGCTTCTGGACGTTGTTTTAAAATACTTGGGGGTAAATTTTCACCCCAAACTTCAGAGAAATTAACGCCTCCTTGTTCAAAAACATCGCCATTGGTTATCACTCTTGAACGTCCGCCGCCCCCTTCTTCTCTTTCCCAACTATCTTCTTTAAATTTTGCTTTTCCATCTAATTTTTCCAATCCAGCACAAATTTCATCTTGAATTGTGGTCATAAATTGACTAACTCTTGTTTTTGCATCGGCGGGTGGAATAAAATCTTGTTCGTCTTTTGTCTTTTGTGGTGTTACAGAAATCATAACTAAAAATTTTAATTTTAAATAATTTTTTCGTGATTTTTAATATATAACTGAAAGGGGATTGTTGATCCTAATTAGTGATATATCTTAATAATTGATATAATTGATAAATTTTTCTTATTTTTTAAGATTGGCGATCGCCTCAATCACAAATTGATAGGCTTCAATGTTATCATCTACTTTATAAAGTTCTGAAGATTGAAGCCAATCATCGATAGCCTCTTGAGTTTGATTTAATTGAGCTTTGGCGAAGCCTCGAGTATAAAAGCAAGTAGCATCACTAGGTTTTAAGAGAATAGCCTCATTAAAATCCTCAATTGCTAAAGCAAATTCTTGTTGTTGATTGTAGAGTAAACCTCTGCTATTGTAACTTTCAAAGGTGGGTTTTATTTCAATAGCTTGAGTATAATCGGCGATCGCCTGCTCAAAATTATGTAATAATTCGTAAGTTAATCCTCTTTCACAATAAGTTAAATAATCTGTCTCAGAATGGTAGGATAAAGCCTGATCAAAATCATTAATAGCCTCTTGATATTTACCTAATTGACTATATAAATGACCTCTTAAACGATAAGAATTGATAATCTCTTGATGTTCTTCTAATTCTTTAAAAATGGAGATCGAGTCAGTTAATTCAGTAATTGCTTCATCAAATTCTCCTGCCTTTATATGCTCTTGGGCATCTTCATGTAATTCACAGGCAAAATGATTTTTGACAAATAAATGTTCTTGATAAAGTTCTTGATATTCTTCTCGATCATTTTTATTAAAGTACAATAATGCTTTATAGTAATAATGCACTCTTAATTTATCTCTTTCAAGACGAGGGACATCTAAAGAATATTTCAAACCTTTTGCTTTATACCACCAAGCCTTTGCTGATTCAGGATTGAGAGTTAATACTTTATCTAATAACTGATTTACAAGTTCTCTTTTTTGTTGAGAATAAATAGTTATCTTATCCAATAAACTCTTATAAATTTTAATGGCATAACTCAAAATTTCACTTTCTAAATCGATATTGATTAATACTCTATTTTCTAAATATTTTATTTTTTCTTGATCTTGTTCAAAAATTTGATTCCAAATCTTAAAAGACTGCGGAAAACGACCGTAATCAGCGTGTAGTCTAGCTTGTGATAACCAAGCATGATAATAATTAGGATTTAATTTTAAGGCTTGATCAAAATTATTTTGGGCAGCTTCATATTTTTCTTGCTGTAAAGCAATTAAACCTCTATTTAAGTAACATTGAAAATAATCAGGCTTAATTTCTAAGGCTTTTTCCCAACACGGATTTGCTTCTTCCTCTCGTTGTAATTTACTTAAGGCGATCGCCTTTCCATCCCAAGCCAAATAATATTTTTTATCTAATTCTAAAGTTTGATCATAACAACTTAAAGCATCTTCAAAATTACCAAGATTTTCCAAAGTTCTACCTTTAAAATACCAAACTTCGGCGTGATCTTCTCTAATAATTAAGGCCTTATTTAAAGACTCCAAGGCCCGATCATACTCCCCTAATTCTAATAAAGCGTGACCTTGATGATCCCAACCTAATTCATAATTTGGTTTTATTGTCAATATTTGGTCATAAATCTTAACAACTTCTTGATAATTACGTTGATAATAATAATTTTCAACCTGTATAAATAAATCAGCGATTTTTTTCTCTTGATTAAGTTGTTCGACTAAAATATCTTTTTTATGGCGAGTAGATTGGTCATCAGGTTGTAAAATTAGGGCTTGATCATAGCATTGTACTGCACTTTCCTCTTGTTGAATTTCTTTAAATAAATCTCCTTGGGCAACCCAAGCAAAAGCTAATTGGGGATTAAATTCTAAAGCACTGCCATAAGCAGAAATAGCAAATTGATAACGATTAAGTTTAGTTAAAATAGCGGCTTTTTCGCACCAAGTATCGGCATTATTATGATTGATTCTTAAAGCTTTTTCGTAGCAAGATAAGGCTTCCTCATTCAATTCTCTTTCCGAGAGAATATAACCTTTTTTTCGCCAAGCTAAATCATTATTAGATTCAAGACTAATAACATGATCATAAGCTAATATAGCATCTTCCCATTGCCCTAATCTTCTTTGTTGATCTCCATAATTTAACCAATTTGGCGATCGCCAAAAACATTGACGATATATCGTTTGTAGCCATTGCCATAACTTCTTAAGCATTGATTAAAAGTCAAAATATTCCCATTACATAGTAATGATAATATTTTTAGGGAAATGATCACTTTTTGTAACTAAAATTTAACTAAAATTTGCTTACTTCTTATCACTAAAATCAAAAAGAAAATTGATTTTAAGTTACTAGGGAGTATAATAAACATTATTTTTGAAGAAAAATATTTTGAGGAAAAAAATTAAATTGAATTTAATATTGATAGTTTTTTTAACAGTAATAATCTTGATAATTTTAACAGAAATAATATTAAGAATTACCGTAGGATTTGGCAATCCATTATTATATATTACAGATGAAAAAATAGGTTATTTAATAGCACCAAATCAAAGGACAAAACGTAATGGGAATTTGATTGAAATTAATAGTTATTCGATGCGAACAAAACCTATTAATAAAGAGAGAAATAAAGACACTTTAAGAGTATTAATAATTGGGGATTCTATCGTTAACGGTGGTTGGTGGACAGATCAAAATAAAACTATTTCAGCCTTATTAGAAAAATCTTTAAAAGATAATAATAATCAATATTCTGATGTAGAAGTTTTAAATATTTCAGCCAACTCTTGGAATCCTAGAAATGAGTTAGCTTACTTACAAAAATTTGGAACTTTTGATTCACAAATTATAATTTTAATAATTAATACCGATGATTTTTTTGGGTTAAAACCATCATCTTTGGTAGTAGGAAATGATTTTAATTATCCTAATAAAAAACCCTTATTTGCTTGGCAGGAATTAGGACAAAAAATAATTAAAAATAAATTTAAAAAAGTTAATGATTCTTCGATAAATGTAGAGAAAGATTTATTAACAAAAAACTTAAATGCTATCAAAGAAATAAAACTAATTAGTGATAAGAAAAAAGCTCAATTTATATTAGCACTTACCCCATTAAAAAGAGAAATAACGCCTCCTTATTCAAGAGATTATGAAGAAAAAGCGAGAATAAAATTACAAGATTTAACCCAAACGCAAAAGATAAATTATATTGATTTTTTAACATTATTTAAACAAGAAAAAAACTCTACTAATTTCTATTATGATCATATTCATCTTAATCAATTAGGCACAGAATTTATAAGTAAAACTTTATGTAAACAAATTACTGACTGATGTTACACACAGACAAGGTTTTAGGTGTTAGGTATTAGGGGTTAGGTTAATCAAGAAAAGAAGGTTAAAGGATCAGATAAAATTACTTTAAAACGTCAAAAAACGGATTAAACAAATGTGAAGAAATTGGCAGAATGTTACATCGTTTAATCGAAAAACTAAGTCAAAAGAAAAAACAGTGAATTTTTAATCACGGTGCAATATCTCAATTTATATTTTAAATATAATAACAATTAAAACCCCTATAATTAACCATTATAAGTTTTCATCTCTAAATATAAATTATGATTAGCATACAAATAGATGTCAATGATGATCTACTTCAAAAAGTAGGTAAAGAAGCAATT
>CAZWLZ010000025.1:0-18314 GCA_964634505.1 uncultured bacterium
GCCGCCTTGGGATTAGATCCCCAAGATTTAAAATATAAGGGTGCAAAAACTTGGGTAAAAATTGGTAATAATAATACTTTCAGAGAATTTGTTACCGTTAATCGTGCTACTAGTGAAGGGGAAGAAACTCTCATTGGGAATGATAATTTGTTGATGGCTTATGTTCATGTAGCCAATAATTGCGTTATTGAAGACAAGGTTGTCATTGCTAATTCCGTTTCTTTAGCTGGTCATGTTCATGTGGAATCAAGAGCAGTTATCGGTGGTATGCTAGGGGTGCATCAATTTGTCCATATTGGTAAGATGGCTATGGTGGGCGGTATGAGTAGGATTGATCGAGATGTGCCTCCTTTTATGTTGGTAGAAGGGACACCAAGTAGGGTGAGATCGCTTAATTCGATCGCCTTAAAACGGAATAATATTTCTGCTGAAGATGTTACTTTATTGAAAAAGGCTTTTAGGATTCTTTATCATTCTGGCTTAACTTTATCTAAGGCAATCGCCGAATTAGAGTTATTATCTCCTAATCCTTATTTACTTCATTTACGAAATTTTATTAATTCTTCGGCTAATCAAAAAGATCGAAGAGGTTTAATTCCAGGTAAAAAATAATTTTTTTGCTTCAGATAAAATTTCTATTTAATTAAAGAAATTAACCAAGCAGTAAAAATGATGATCAAAATAGTTGACTCTAATTTAAACAAAAAAGAAGGTAAAATCATTGATTCTCTTTTGATGATAACTAGCCAATTAGAAAAAAAATAACGACAGTTATTAATCCACAAATAAGGGTGATCTTTTTCTCTAAATTCATATTTCATCATGGATAAAATTAAAGGATAACCTCCTATTTTAAGACTCATGAGAATATGTAAACTAATACTCACAACCATTATGATTAAGGACATTAAATGTAGATAATACCACAAATGATCTAATTCACCGTCAGGTAGCCATTGCTCATCCATCATTTTTCCTGAAAAAACAGCAAAAGTTAAGGCAAAAATATTGAAAGTGTTGATAAGACGATGCAAACTATACCACCAAATCGGTTTATTGATTAAACTCAATTGATTGAAAGTATTACTTTGGATTATTTTTTGCTTTTGTCGATGAAAAATATAAATTACAAAAATAGGTAACATTAATAATGACCATAATCCAAAAGTGCCGTGAATCCCCTCAACTTCCTGCCAATCTGGAATAGGTAACTTTCCCCAACGCCCATCATAAGTGTTATAAGTCCAAATAGCGGTTATTATAGCCATTAATACCCATAATCCTTGTAAATTATGTAGGATTCTTAGTAATAATGGTTGATAGGGAAAATTTTTTTTTGTAGGCATCAATTTCTATCCTAGATTCTCTCCTAATTTTATAATATTTTGCTTAAATCAAAGTCATTGTTAAGATTTTTAGGTCTAAATCTTTCAGCTGTTAAAATCAATAAAAGTCTTTCTGTGTAATCAACTGAGCCTTTTAATTGTTCTTTCAATTTTTCTAATCCTCCATTAGCATATTCTTCAAAAATAGTGATCTTTGTTTCCTCCAATTCAGAATCAGAATTAGAGATAATTTTTGGCTCTTCCGTTTCGGCGATCGCCAATAATTTAATCAATAAATCATAACCACGAGAAGTAAAAACGTCCAAACTAATAGGAGAAGTCTCTTTAGCCACAGCCTCTAAAGGTAAACGATATTTATATTTAACCCCTAAAGAAGCGGCAAAAGCAATTAAATCAGCATAGGTAGGAAATATTCCTTGAAGATTCTCATTTGTTTGTACTAAAGATTGAACAAATTGAGCTTTATCTTTAGCTATTTTAACTCTGATGGCCATAATTAAACAAATTTAACTAATACTAATATGATCTGATTGATAAGAAGGAGGTTCGACATGAATTAAAATTCTAGCAGGATGAAAACGATTTTCTAATTTTGCCTCTATTTCTTCCGTAATTTGATGAGCAGTTTCTACCTCCATCGTATCAGCAATAATGTGCATTTCAATAAAAACTTGTCGCCCCAATAAACCACGAGAAGCTATATCGTGACAATTAATTACCCCTTCTACTTCCATCACCATTTCATGTATAGCTTCAGGGGCGATCGCCACTTCATCTACAAGCCAAGGCAAATTGCTAGTTAAGACTTCCCAACCACTTTTAAGCACAAGAAGAGCCACAGGAAAAGCAAAAATAACATCTAACCATTGAAGTTGGGGCATATTCAAATTTTTACTCTGCCATATTCCCACCAAACCAATTAAAACAGTTATGGTAATCCAAACATCACTCATAGTGTGCATAGCATCAGCAATTAGAATTTGACTACCTAATTTTAAACCGACACCCCGCTCATAAAATGCTACAAAAATATTAATCCCCAAAACTAAAATAATTATCCATAATTCCGAAGGAGAAATAGTAACAGGAGACTTATGGGAAAAAATAGCATTCATAGCACTTTTTAAAATTTCAAAACAAGCAATACCAAGAAAAACAGCAATACCCAAAGCCCCGATCGCCTCAAATTTTTGATGCCCATAAGGATGATCTCGATCAGGATGAGGGGAAGAAAGTTGATTGGTAACTAACCCTAAAATATTATTAGCACTATCGGTAACACTATGCAAGGCATCAGCTTGTAAACTTAATGAGCCAGTCATCACACCGACAATAGCTTTAAGAATCATTACCAGTAAATTGAGAATTAAAGTAATAATTAAAACTTGACGTACTTTAAATCTTATATCTTCAGCCATAAAAATATCTAATAGTTATCAGTTTTGTATATTTTAATGGAATAATCAAAAAAAAGTTAGATTTTACCTTAAATTAAGGGATTTGGTGATTAATTGAGTTATAAAATTACTTCATAGTTATTAATAATAAAATTTTTGCCCATACACTATAAAATAAAATGTCAATGTTATTATTTGTAATTTTAAATGTTGCCAAAATTTCTGCAAATGCGATCGCTCTTAAAATTAGCACAATGGATAGATAACTTTACCGAAAAATTAGAATTTTTAACCAATTGGGTCATTTTATTAACCATCGGAGTAGGCTTTTATAACGTAGTTGCCCGTTATATAGGGCGTTTTATTGGTTTAACCTTATCCTCAAATATCTTTATCGAATTACAATGGTATTTATTTTCCATCGCCTTTCTGCTAGGATTTGCCTACATTCTTAAACATGGCGAAAATGTGCGAGTTGATTTTCTTTACGGCCATTGGAGCGATAAAAGAAAAGCATTAGTTGACTTTTTAGGCACAATTTTATTTTTAATACCCTTTTGTTTGCTTGGAATTTGGGTAACATTTAATCCCGTTTTAACTTCGTGGGGATATTTACCTAACGGCACTTGGGGAAATTGGGAAATATCCTCAGACGCAAACGGTTTACCTCGAGCACCCATTAAAACCATGATTCCCCTAGGCTTATTACTGTTATTATTGCAAAGTATTTCTCAAGCCATTAAATATTTAGCCGTAGTCTTAGGATACGAACAAATAGCAGACAAAATACGCTTAGAAACAGAGCAAATTAATATTGAATAGGAGTAATTAATTATGGGTTTTGAGTGGTTAGCCATACTAATGTTTGTAGGTTTTTTCTTAATTTTAATGAGCGGTTATCCCGTAGCATTTTCCTTCGCTGGTACGGCTATAGTCTTTGGTTTATTAGGCTTAACAGTGGGTGCATTTGATTTGAATAGACTGCTATTATTGCCTAATGTTTGGTTTGGTACTATGTCCAATTTTACCCTGTTAGCTATACCTTATTTTATCTTTCTTGGTTCAATTTTAGAAAAATCAGGCTTAGCAGAAGAATTACTAGAAACCATCGGTATGATTTTGGGGCGAGTTAGAGGAGGATTAGCAATAGCTGTAGTAATTGTAGGCACTCTATTAGCCGCCACAACAGGAGTAGTTGCCGCCACCGTCATCGTCATGGGAATACTTTCATTACCTGTCATGTTACGCTACAAATACGATCCAAAGTTAGCTGCTGGAGTAATAGTTGCTTCAGGCACTTTAGCTCAATTAATACCTCCTAGCCTCGTTTTAGTTATTCTCAGCGATCAATTAGGCGTTTCAGTAGGCGATTTATTTTTAGGCGCTCTTATACCCGGTTTAATGTTATCAGGCTCTTATTTACTCTATATTATTGGTTTATCGATACTAAAACCAGAAAAAGTACCCGCTTTGCCTCCAGAAGTCATCCCTTTGAAAGGAAAAGCCTTAATAAAAAAAGTTTTTAAAGCTGTTGTGCCTCCAATTATCTTAATTTTTGTAATTTTAGGAAGTATTTTTTTTGGTATCGCTACCCCCACAGAAGCTGGTGCCGTTGGTGCCGTTGGTGCTTGTTTATTAGCTTTTCTCAATAAGCGTCTTACTCCTCAATTAGTCAAAAATGCAGCTCATGCCACAGCCATCATTACTTCTTTAGTGATCATGATTTTATTTTGTTCATCTTTATTTAGTCTCGTCTTTGATACCTTAGGCGGTAAAACTCTGATTACTGAATTATTAACGGCTTTACCAGGGGGTAAAATTGCTTTTTTAATCGTTAGCAATATTGCCATTTTTTTATTAGGAGTATTTTTAGAATTTATTGAAATCTGTTTTATTGCAATGCCTCTATTTGTACCTGCTGCTCAAGCATTAGGTATTGATATGGTATGGTATGGAGTGGTTATGGCTGTCAATTTACAAACGGCTTTTATTTCACCCCCTGTCGGATTTTCTCTTTTTTATCTTCAAAGTGTTGCACCTAAAGAAATTAGCACATTAGATATTCATAAAAGTGCTATTCCTTTTATGGTTTTACAATTTATTGTCTTAGTTATTGTTATTTTATTTCCTCAAACTGTTACTTGGTTAGTCAATATTTCCTCGGTAGCTGGAGTAAATTAATTAAATCTTATAAATCTATAAAAGGTTTTAGGCTTTAGGTATTCCTTATTAGGTTTTAAGAAACTGTGAGTTAGGAGTTATCAAATTACTTGAAAACTTTAAAAAACATAGATTTATAAAAAAATTAGTCTTTAATCCATTACTCATTGCCTATTAACCATTAGCCATTAATACAAAAAAAAGGGGAACAAAAAAAAAAAATTAGCGTCTAATCAAAAGAAGGTTTATAATAAACATTATTAAATGACACCATCAATTTCTTTTTCTTGGTTAGATTTAACAACCACTATTCCTAATAAACGATTGAAAATTGAGCATTTGTCTAACTCTGAATTGATTCTTGTTTGCCAACAAGGAAAACAACCTGATAGAGTTGCTTTTGCTGAACTTTTACGCCGTCATCAATCTTATGTTGATAAAATTCTTTATAATTTAGCTTCTGATTGGACAGATAGGGCAGATTTGGCTCAAGAAATATGGATTAAAGTATATAAGTATCTTAAACGACTTCACGAACCTAATAAGTTTAAGGCTTGGCTAAGTCGTATTGCTACTAATGTATTTTATGATCAATTACGAAAAAGAAAAAAAGAGAAAAATACTTATTCTTTAGATGCTTTTTTTCTCACTGATGAAGGAGATATTAGTTTGGATTTACCTTCTAATGAGCCTTTACCTCAAGATCGCCTTAATACTAATGAATTTTATGATTTTTTACAAATGGCGATCTCCACTTTGCCAGAAAGTTTTAGGGTGACAATTTTACTTAGGGAAATACAGGAGTTAAATTATGAGGAAATAGCCGATATTACAGGAGTATCTATAGGTACAGTAAAATCAAGGATTGCCCGAGCAAGACAGAGGTTGCAAGTCATTTTAAAACCTTATTTAGAGCGTAATACTTAACTGTGAACAACACAAGATATAATGATTAATTTAGATCAAAAAATCCCCTAGAATATAAAAGTACGCAAATTTACTCAGGTTAAAAGTACAAATTTGACACTGAATAATAATAAAAATTAAAATATAGTCATCGCTAAAAATATTATTAAGTTGTAATTCAAAATCTGGAAAAAAAATTATGAATGACCAAAAATGTGTTTCGGATAAATGTATGTTTGAGTTATTAAGTGCCTATTTAGATGGGGAAGTAACTCCTACTCAACGTCAAGAAATACAGGAATTGCTCGAATCTGATGCCCATGTGCAAGAATTGTATCAAAGATTACAAAAATTAAGAACAGCTTTTCACGAAATGCCTTATCCTCAGTCTCATTGTTCGTCACAACAGTTATCTAATCAGGTATTTGCTTATATTGATCAAGAACGTAAAATAAAAAAACGCTGGTTATGGGGCAGTACGGCGATCGCCACTTTATTAGTAGCCGCCATCGGAAATATTCTTGTTGATTCAGAAAGTTCTTGGCAACCAGTTGCCCAAAAAGAAGAACAAATAATTGCAACAATTAACGAGCCCATTATTTATATACAATTACCAGAAACCCAAGAATCTTTAAACCTTTCTATTAATGCTCCCATATTCGCAATGCCTAAATAGTTGACAAATTAACAATTTTATGTTAAGCAATATCAACAAATTTAAAAATTTCACCAAACAACAAAAATGACAATTGTTTATCAATATCCACCTCTAATTGAGGGAATTTTGCACAAGAGATATAAACGTTTTTTAGCAGATATAGAATTATCATCAGGAGAAATGATAACAGCCCATTGTGCTAATACAGGGCCTATGTTAGGAGTTTGCACACCTGAAAGTAGGGTATATGTTTCTAAAAGTGATAACCCTAATCGAAAGTTGGCTTATACATGGGAAATGATCGAGGTAAATGACATAAAACCGACATGGGTAGGCATCAATACAGCCTTACCAAATCGAATTATTAAATCAGTTTTAACTCAACAATTAATTACTGAATTAGCAGGAAAATATCAAAAAGTTCGTAGCGAAGTAACCGTTGGTAAAGACAAAAAAAGCCGTCTTGATTTCGTTTTAACAGGTGAAGATTCTCAACCTACTATTTATTTGGAAGTAAAAAATACTACTTTATCCCGACAAAATGTAGCACTTTTTCCTGATACCGAAACCACCAGAGGACAAAAACACTTACAAGAATTAATGGGGTTAACCTCTATGGGTAAATCAGTAATGCTTTATTTTATTAATCGTAGTGATTGCGATACTTTTGCACCAGGGGAAGAATATGACCCAATTTATGGCAAATTATTAACAGAGGCTATCTCTAAAGGTGTCCAGATTTTACCTTGTCGTTTTCATGTCACCCCTCAATCTATATCTTATTTAGGATTAGCTGATTTACTATAAATTGTAGTCAGATTTGCCCCCAGTTTTACTCACAAGACGAATAAATTCAATCGAAATTGATTTATCTAAAGCCTTAGCCATATCATAAATAGTTAAAGCAGTAATCGACACTGCCGTCAAAGCCTCCATTTCTACTCCCGTTTCGGCTTTAGTTTTAACTAAAACTTGAATTTGATAGCCCGGTAATTGGTCATCAGCGTTTATTTCAACGGTAATTTTATGTAAAGGTAAAGGATGACAAAGAGGAATTAATTGAGATGTTTGTTTGGCAGCCATAATCCCCGCAATTTTAGCGGTATTAATGATGTCTCCTTTGGGTGAATTTCCCCTTTTTAAGGCTTCAAAAGTCTCTACATTCATTTTCACCTGTCCAATGGCGATCGCCTCCCTAATGGTGACATTTTTACCAGAGACATCCACCATATTGACTTCTCCTTGCTCATTGAGATGAGATAAATTTTTTTGATTTATATCTTGCATTTTCCCCCAAAATAAGTTACACTGTTAAAGTACAAAAAAAGGGCGTGTAGCTCAGCGGATTAGAGTACTTGACTACGAATCAATTGGTCGGGGGTTCGAATCCCTCCTCGCCCGTCATAATTTATAGAACAAACCTTATTCTATTTTTAAACAGAGTCGGGTTTTTTCTTGATAGAAATTAAATCACAATTAACAATTAAATTATATTAGTAATAATAAGGTGAATCTAAAAATTAGAAACTAATTAATAAAATAAATGGATATTATCAATATCATTAAAATTGACTATCAAAATTTTCCTGAAAATCAAACTTATCATATTTATGATCAAAATGTTCATTTTAAAGACCCAATTTATAATTTTTACGGATTAAAAAGGTATCAAGAAATGATAATTTTTTTGAAAAAATGGTTTAAGAATTTAAAATTAGAGCTACATGAAATTGAGAAAAACAGTAATCAAATTGATACAAAATGGACATTATCATGGAATAGTACCTTACCTTGGCAACCTTTTATAAAAGTATCAGGAAGAAGCGAATTAATATTAAATGAAAATAACTTAATTATTGGTCATTATGATTACTGGAATTGCTCAAAATTTGACGTAATTAAACAACATTTTTCTTAATTTAACTAACATTATGCCGATCAAAAAGGTATTAGGTATTAGGTATTAGGTATTAGGCTTTAGATTATTATATATTGTTATTTTTTTTTACTATTACCCAACACCCATCAGTGTTAAAATAACTCAACTAAATTTCGAGCTTTATTAATAGTTTGAGGTAAAACTCCTACTAAAAGGGCAAAAGCCTCATCAGGTAAATTAGCGGTAATTTGTGCATCAAACCAATGTTCAAATTGATTTAAAATAACTTGGGCTCTTTCATTTGGTAAAGGATTATCAGTAATTTGTTTTGTCAATTTTACCCATTGTCTTCTAATTAAATAACCTTTTTGTTTTTCAGTTATGTTTTGTGGTTCAATAAGGGATAAATTTCCCACTATAATTACCTCTTGTAAATCTGTATCAAAACAACTGCCCACAATTGAACCAGGGCCTGCAAATTCGGCATGATATTTTTTGATTAAAATTAATCCATTTTTGCGACGGGGATTAACGATTAACAATTGTTGATTATGCAGTCTTTCAATAATATTTATTTCCTCTTGATTAGATACACTCATTGATTATTTTGTCAATAATTTATCATAATGATTTTTGTAAAAATAAACGTCTCGGACTTCGTGTTATCCAAGTAGATAAATCAGAATCAATATGATTAATTTTATAACCATTACCTAAATATAATTTTGTTGCTTGATGATTATTTTCTAATACATGAAGATAAATATTTTCATAACCCCAGTTATAGGCAATTTGTTCACATTTTTGCAATAGTTTACTAGCAATACCTTGACGACGGGAAGCGTTAATAACTGCTAAATTAGATAAATAAACATATTTTTGCGGCCAATACCAATAATTATTGCGTAAAGAAACTTCAACTGTACCTACAATTTTAGTATTTTTTTTCTCTAATGTATTAATAGATTTAACTGCTACTAAACAAGCATAATTAGGATTAGGATTACGAAAACGAGTACGTAAATCTTCACAAATACCAAATTTTAGCAATGGATAGAGCCAAAATGTTAAGCCTAAAGGTTGATGAAAACTATGAGTTAGTGTATCTCCTAACTCGTTTACATCTTCTATACAGGCGTGACGAATAGTAATTGGGGTATGGCTTTTCTCTATAGTAAAGTTCAATTGAAATGATTTTCCTAATTAGTATAAATAGTTACTGATTTGATCAACAATTCACTTAGTTATGATAACAGTGATTGTATTTTTTTCTTCAAAAATTAATTATAGCAATCTTAAACAAAATTATTGACATAAAATCATTATTATGAGAATAAGTTGTTTTTGATGATGATTATTATAACAATCACATTGATCCGTTAAAATATTTTAATACTTTAGGCAAAGGGTTTCAACTGCTTGTTAACTCTCCTTGTTAAAGTTTTAAATATCTTGGTTACTGCTATATTATCGATAATTAACTATAATTTTTTTGGTTAGAATTTTTATAACATTTTAAGTCACATATTGTTAAGTTGGAATTATTGAGGTTATAAGTATTTGAAAGTATCTCAAAAAATATTTTTAGAAGTTAAAACTGATTTAAGTTTATTAGAAAAAGTCTTAGCAGAATTTAATCAATTTAATCAATTTTTTGCAACAAAAAAAGATTTTTTACAATGTGAATTAGTTTTAGCAGAAGGCTTTACTAATGCGGTACGTCACGCCCATAAAAATCTGCCTCAAGAGACTATTATTACTATTGAAATCACTTTAATTAATGAACAAATTAGCATGAAAATTTGGGATTATGGTGAGCCCTTTGATTTAGAGAAATTTTATGCTAGTTTGAATCACAATAACGAGGATTTATTAAGTGGAGGGAGAGGTATTTTAATTATGAAAAAAATCGCTGATAAGTTATCTTATACTAGAGATAAAGATAATCGTAATTGTTTATTAATAGTAAAAAATTTATTTAATTACGATTAAAGTCGATCTATTTCTAGCATTATTTCATCAACATTCGTGGATTTTTCTGTTTCATTATCAGCTATACCATCAAGATTTATGTCAATTTGTGTAGCATATTCAAGATAAAGACATTTTATATTGATTTTATCTGATGTTTCTACTATGGTTAATTGCCCATTTTTTATGGCACATTTTACTTCAATTTCTGTGACTTTATTCCTATTATTTAAACGTAAATATTTGATATAATTTTGACAATTTTGATCATTTTTACAAATCCATTGACTGGTAAAACTTTTTTCTTCTCCCGGAAAAGGCAATATTCCTAAGTAATGACCAAAAATTTCTTTGGGATTTTCGGTGTCTCCCCAACAAGTTACACTTACAACTCGATTTTTTTCTGGTTTTTGCCACACGTTTAAACCCAGAGTTTTTCGATCTTTACAGTCATATGTATTTAACCATTCTTCTATTTTCCAATCCCAATTTTTGGCTAAATCTTTTAATAGTAGTTGACAGTTGAAGGGTTCACAATTTCCTTTTACTCTTGCGATTTCTAGCGCATTACTACGGTTTAGATAATTCAGGGAAAAAGAAGATAATAGTAAGGTTGTTATGGTTAGAAATGATTTAATTTTAAGCAATTTCATTGTTGATATTTATTGAGAGTCGATTGATTATAAATCATCATAAATCATAAAGAATAAGTAAGAAATAACTTTTTAATTTATCAATGCTTTAAGGTATTTATAACAAATAATAATTGTGCTAAATCTTTTAGCCTCTATTTTTTAGATTGATTATTATTATATTTAGCGATCGCCAATAGTTATAACAGGCTGGATGCTGGTTGTACATGATAAGGTGTTAAATTGCTAAGGCGTTAATTACTTTCTCCCCTAAATAAGTATGATTAAATCGATCAATTTCTCTGATGCCTGTTGGGCTTGTAACGTTAATTTCAGTAAGATAACCTCCAATAACATCAATACCGACAAAAAATAAACCGTCTGTTGTTAATTTGGGTGCAATAGTTTGGCAAATTTCTTTTTCTCTTTCTGTAATTTCTGTTTTAGCAACTCGGCCTCCTACCGCCATATTTCCTCTAAATTCTTTGCCTGTGGGAATACGATTGATCGCCCCAATTATTTCACCATTTAATAAAATAATGCGTTTATCTCCTTCTTTAGCGGCGGGTAAATACTCCTGTACCATAATTGATTCTTGACCTTGTTTGGTGCTAATTTCAAGGAGAGAATTAAAATTCCGATCGCCAAATTCTAAAAATAAAATTCCTTCTCCTCCTTTGCCTCCCAGTGGTTTAATCACTCCAGCACCTTTAGAGTCAATAAAATCACTAATTACTTTTTTATCTTGACTAACAATAGTTTCAGGTATGACAGAGGGGAATTGTAAAGCGTACATTTTCTCATTGGCCGTCCGAATACCTGAAGGGGAATTAACAACTTTGGTAGTAATAGGATTGATTAAATCTAAGATATAGGTAGCATAAAGATAAGAAATGTCAACAGGAGGGTCTTTTCGCATAAATACGGCGTTAAAATCTTCTAAAGGGCAAAATATCTCTTCTTTTAACTGATACCAATTAGAGACACTTTGCCATAATTCTTCGTGAAGAATAACAGGGGTTAAAATTACTTTTTGCAATTTTGCGTAGGCTTTGCCTTGAATTACACTTAAATTATGAATTTCAGTTATCCAAATTTCATGCCCTAATTTTTGACCAGCTTCCATTATGGCAATTGATGTATCATGAGTTGGATCTAATTTGGCGATCGTATCTATAATAAAAGCAAGTTTCATAAGTTTTTAATTAGTAGTTAATAATGGTTTTCTTTTATGACACTCAAGGGAAGAAAATCTTTTACTATATTTTTTATGCCATTGTTTTTTAGTAATTGTCTTCTTTATTTTCTATTCTTTCTAGGGCTTCGGACTATTGACACGAAGGGGCTTTTGTTGAAATTGAAAAAGATAGATGTCAAAATACTATGGTTATTATATCAAAACTAGCCTTACTTAAAATGAATGACCATAAAAAAAATCGCCATTTTTAAGTTTAATCAAGAAAATTGGCGATCTCCCTAAATTTATGTTCTTAGCCAATTAATTAAAAGATTTTTAACGAGAAGAAATTAAAGCAATTAGTAAATCACCATGCGGACTTGCTGAAATAGCAATAATTAAAGCTGGACGTAGTTTTCCTAATTTTAAGTCTGCTTGAGGAAAACGAATTAGAACAATATCACCCGGTTTCATGGTTGATAAATTTCTTGAGCATCTACTAGGGAATATTCAATTTCAATTTCATCTTCTTCTTTGAAAAATTGTTGTAAGGAAAATTTTTGCCAATCTTCATTTTGCCAATCAGTATATTCTAAAATGTTGTTTGGTTCAGTAGAAATTAATTGGGTAAAGTTGGTAATTTTTTCAACAATGTGATCAGGTAATTGGTCAATTTATTGGTGAAGTTCTTCACGAATTGTAGCAGACATAAGTTAAATTATTTGATAAAAATGTAAAAAAAATTATAACTTATGTTATAGTCTTTTTTAAGAATTTTTTATATGTTGTGATGTTCAGTAATTTTAGTGAGTATTTATATCAATTTTCATTGTCAGTTGATCTCGTAGAGGATGAAACGCTTAACGAAATTCGTGGAATTATATGGCAGTACTTACAAAAAGCTCTTAGTCTATGTTTTTTAGAAGAATTACATCCAACCAAAGTTAATAACGATCAAGGTTTAAAAATAGTTTGGGGTGAAGGAACAGATCAGAAAGGCTATTCTAATGCATTAAAAAAAGCAGATGGAAGTTATTCTGGACAAACGTCTTATGCTTATGACCATAAAAAGCCAATGTGGATTGTTGCCCGTAATAACCAGACACTGCTAAATCTAACAGATTGTTATGATGATTATTGGTCTGATTCTAAAAATATACCTAAATATTGGAAGTTCCATCAAAATGATATAAGAACTTCTATTATTATTACATTCAAAATTTACCAAAATAATTACGGAATATTGAATTTAGAATCACACAATTATTTAAAATTTGATAAAAAATTATCAGAAGAATTGAGCAAGATAGCAAATTCACTGGGAATTTTAGTAAATCTCTGTACAAATAATGAAGAGCGTCTTCAATGCACTAGAAAAGCAGTTAGAAATTTGAGGGCAACTTCTGACAGATTACCGTTAAGAATTAATGGTAATAATAGAATATTTCTTGCATCTTCAAATCGGGCAAACAATGATGTAATCGGAGCTATTCGTAATGTTTTAAGTCAATTTTCTTCTTATGATATTATTTACTGGAAAGACATATCGGATAGTGGTAATATTAACGAGCAAATTATTCATGAAATTAGTAATTCTAGCTTTGGAATTATATACTTATCAGAGTCACAGGATTCAAAGGATAGTGGAAATACTCAATATAAAGATAATCCAAATGTGCTTTTTGAAGCTGGTATGTTTCAAGCTTTAACTAAAGAGCCAACTAGTCCTGTATTCGGTTGGATTCCAATACGAGAAAAGGAAAGTTCTCGCATTCCATTTGATTTTGCCTCGGATCGTATACTGATAATTCCTAGACTACATACAGGTCAACTTAATAAGGAATCTTTTGAGGAACAATTGACGAAATTGATACAAGCAATAGTCACTGGAGGGTAAAAACTAGAGATTTGTTCAAGATTACTACTGGCTTCGAAAACTTATCTCCTTTTCGTTATCTAGCTATGAGAGCTCAGATAAAAGCAGTTAATGTAGCTAATTATCTGCAGATGATACAACTCAATAAATCATTAGATAAAATATTGGAATTACAACTGCTCGACAAAATCATTAATTGTTTAGTACAAGCTGCTCATTACTTATACAAGGATAAAGATGCTTTTATCGATGCCCAGGTGTGTTTACAAAATGCAGATGCCATTAAAAATAATCATTGGAAATATCTCGCAATGTTTTACCTACAAAACTTTGAAAAGATAAAACAACCAATTATGATTGCTCCTACACCGACAATGCATAATCATCCTCCTCTTTGGTCAGGATTTATAGCATTAGTTAGTGAAAACCATATGGAATCTGCATTATTAATTAATGATCATAATAACTTTGTTCGTCTTAATTCGATACTGTACCCCGATTGTGCAATAAACAGTGTCAAAACTAAGTTCGTTGGTGCACATACTGTAAATGTAACTAATATCCATTATCCTCCTTACTTCATTCCTGAGTATTTACCAAATCCTCCAGAAATTTGCACTGAAAGTGTAGGCTATCTACTAAATACCTATACATTTCAATCAATAAACCATACTCTTACTAGTTTAAAGACATTTTGGTTACCTGAACAGTTAGCAGAGATTTATCAAGTATTTAGAAATAAAAATATCAATGAAGTTCAAGCCGCTTTAGTAAGTTTACACAGCATGACTCATTTTCTTGGTAGTCAGACAATAAATCATGAGAATAAAAAATCTGTACAGTTCTTGAAAGGTGCTGATGAAGAATTACGTGCTGATAGTGGCAGTAATATTGGGTTAAAGATTTTAGGTTATAATTTATTCAGCGATCAACTTATTAAAGCTGTAATTTTAATGGATATTTTAGATCGAACGTTCAAGTATATACTTACTGCACCGAGCCAAAGTCTAGATAAGTTGATTATTTCTCATCATGATGCGGCAGCAGGACAAATGAGACTAAATGCACTTCGTAATCATGGAGCACTAAAAAAGGTTAAATCAACAAATCAAGTTTTCTATTATCTTGATTACCAAGCCTGTCTTGAGTCTGATCAAATAATCTTGGCTGAGCTAGAAACTATAGATCAACTAGGGTTAAAATGTCCAAATTTATATAAAGTGGAGCGCCTTAAGTTTATCTCTCAATATTTAGCAACTAATGAAAAAGAAGGTTGGAATCTTGATGAATTATACTATGAAGTTCGTTCTGCTAATTCTTGGCTATGGAAAGAAAAATGCGGATTTAGGAAGAGCGAAAAGAACCTATTACTCCAGAGATAGTCAAAAATATGGCTAATTATGGAGTTACCCGGCTAGTTATTAGACGCTATCAGAAATGGAAAAATAATAGTCTATCTCATCTTAATAAATTTATTACCTTTTTGAGAATTTCAATAACTTCGCCATCCCACAAAATTCCCATACGATAGTTATAGTCAAATTTAATGGAATAATATCCTGAGAAGCCTTTTATAGCAAAGGGCAAAAGGCAAAAGTAAAATATAGACTATCGTTACGACTAGGGGTTTCATCATGTTCTGATCAACTCGTTTTCTGCTATATAAATAATAATTGTATTTTTTGCAATTTCAAATAAAACTTAATAATTACCTACTCTTAATCTATATTTTAAAGATTATCTCTTAAAAATTGATGTCCAAAAATAAGGTGCGTCAAATTAGCATTAACGCACTCTACAAAAAAGAATATATATAATAGGTGTATTAAAGATACCTAGCTAGTCTATCACAAGTTTTTTGATCTTAAACTATAACTAAACTTCCAGAAGAACTTAATTGAGAATAGCTTAAAGCCTGACCAGTAATAAATGCTAATACTTCATTAGTATCATTAGTGGTAATCAAAGTATTGTTATTAGAAGTTCTGACTTTAACGCCAAGACCATCATCTACCTGAATGTAATCTGTTGCCAACTCAAAATCCTTGATATTGGCATAGCCAGAACCGAGATAATTATTACTGGTAGAACCATAAGAATAATAAGGTGTACCAATGACAAACACATCACGACCTCCCCCTCCAAAAAGAGTATCAACTTCAGTATTAGAAACACCAACGTTGCCTGATCCACGCAACATATCTTCTCCATCGCCACCTCGTAAGATGTCGTTACCTCCACCACCATACAAAATCATACTATCTGGCGTATCATCATTGTTTATATCTGGAGTTAAGCTGTTAATAGTTTCTAATCCCAAACGATCATTAGCGGCTAAACCTTGAACTCTAAATTCTGGTCGGCGACCTTTGAGTTTTGTTGCTAGCCAACTATCATAATCATAGCCTCCAGCTTTATAATATTGTGACCAAGTACCAGAACCATCATAAGGATCGTACGTTATATAATAATCTGTCATTTTAAAAATTTTCCTCAATAAAAAAAATTGTAGCGATCATAACTCAAAACATGAGAACAAAACTGTATTTCTTGTTACTTTTTTAAAAATCCCGAAAAGATTTGTTCCTAATTTTTTCATTACCAGTTTATTAATAAATGGCGATCGCCATTTAACAGTTATAGCAACGGACAGGTTAGTTAGGACATTTCAATCCATTAGGCAAGGGGGTTAATCCCTTGTCTGTTCTATAGTCTTTTTGTTTCAACACAAGTGTCTATTGCTATACAAAATCAGGAATTACATTATAAACTAACAAATTTTTCCCCGATTCTCGTCCTTGTTGAAGAAGCTGTTTTAAAGTGATCATCCGAACTTGATATGATTTTAAGTTTCAATTGATTTAACCTACAATGGCGATCGCCTCCTGCAACAATTGGCGATCGCCGTAATTTTATGTTCTTAGCTAATATTCCGACAAAAAGTTAGTTATTTTCGCCAAGTAAAAATAATTTTTTCTTCAGCTTGTTTAAATTCAATATTAAATTTGTCAAAAACTACTTCTCTACCCAATAGTAATTGTTCAGTGTCTATGGGTGTTTGTAACCAAGCGGTGGGAACGATTAATCTATGTTCATTGATCATCATTTCGATATTTCTTAAAACATATTCAACCTTTCCTCCAATGGTTTGGGCTATTAAAAGTGATTCAGAATCTGCCAGAGAGTAACCTAAATCTCGTCCTAATTTAAGAGAAATTAAACTAACTTCTGCACCTGAATCGACTAACATAGTGGTATTTACTTCAAGATCATTATGTTTTAGTATAACAGAATAATTTGGTAGCCATTCGTGACAAACGATTGATCTAAATCTAATGGGTAGAATTTGTAAGGAATGATGATGAGATGGCACTAAATAAACTAAAAAATCTTCTCCTGACTCTCGTCCTTTTTGAAGAAGCTCTTTTAAATTTTCGGTATGAGCAATAACACCGTTTTCATTATAAGCAATATACTGGTTTTTATATAATTCTATTACTTGTTGATGATTTTGGTTTAACCATTTGAGTATTTTATCTTTTTGCATTTCTAAAATAAAACCTATATATTCTTTAAATTACAAATTATTTTCTTTTATAACCAATCATATCTCTTGTTTCTATTGCTTTCATAAATCTTATTTCGGTAACCATCATCTCAAGTCTAAAAATTATTCAATTGATTTCACCTACAATGGCGATCGCCTAGTGCTATAGCTTTGCTCTGATGGCACTGTTATGATATGATTAGATCAAGAAAAAAGTTGGCAATATAATTATTTTATTTAATAACTATTTTAAAAAATGCAATTAACAATTAATTTACCTGATATTTTATCGAAAGAAAAGACATCTCAGTTAATTAAAGAAATCGAAAATATTTTGTTATCTGAAGGTATATCTTATCATTTTCAACAACAATTAACTCCCGAAACTGATCCTTGGGATTGTCTTAATATTTCGGAGATTGCTGTTGATACGGGAATAGAAGATTTTGCAAAAAATCATGATCATTATTTGTATGGAATAGAAAAAAAATAATTAACATGAAACCGATATTTGTTGATACTTCGGCGTTGATTGCTTTAGGTAATAAGCGAGATACTTTTCATCTTTCTGCTATAAAAATAAGAGAAGATTTAAAACAACAGAAAATTAATTTTGTCACTACAAATGCCGTTTTATTAGAATTTGGGAATGCTTTTAGTCGTATTTCCTTAAAATCAACAGCTATTTCTCTCATCGAAGCAATTAAATTTTCTCAAAAATGGACTTGTATTACTATTGATGATAAGATTTTTAACCAAAGTTTT
>CAZWLZ010000026.1:0-17980 GCA_964634505.1 uncultured bacterium
TCCTGGACAAGGTCCGCCATCAGGTTGCGGCTTATCAAGTGCCGGCGTTCAATCGCTTCCAGCACAGCTTCTCGCATATTTTCGCGGGCAGCTACGCAGCTGGTTACTATAGCTATAAATGGGCTGAGGTTTTAAGTGCTGATGCTTTTTCTGCTTTTGAAGAGGTTGATTTAACTGATTCAGAGGCGATCGCCAAAATAGGTAAGCGTTTTCGTGATACGGTTTTAGCTTTGGGAGGAAGTGTCTCTCCAATGGAGGTTTTTCATGCCTTTCGTGGGCGATCGCCAAAAACTACCGCTTTATTAAAACATAGTGGTTTGATCGGCAAATAAAATCAACAATAATGAATTTATGAGAAAATATCTTAGTTTACTATTCTTTTTCGGTTTAGCGATCGCCACTGCAGGGATAGTAATGGGAAAAGTGAGCGGAGTTTGGACAAATGTAAGCATTGCCTTAACTGTATCAGGTTGGACAATGATGGTAATGTGGGTGGCATTATGGTTAAAATCTAATCAAGGATTATGGCGATTACGATCAACGGAATCTTTAACCAATGCCACATTGGCCACTATAGCCGTTTTGGCCATACTAGGCATGATTAATTTTTTAGCCTTTCGTTATCCAGTTAGAGTTGATTTCACGGAAACAAAAATTTATACCTTATCCTCTCTATCTCAACAAACGGTAGCAAAATTACCCCAAAAATTAGAAGTGTATTTATTTGAAAGACAACCAAATAATCTCGATATCCAATTACTAGAAAATTATCAGCGTAATAGTCCTAATTTTACTTATCAAGTGGTTAATCCGCAAGAAAATTTATCCTTAACTCAAGAATTTAATGTTCAAGAAGTAGGCGAAGTTTATCTTCGTTACAACGGCAAAAAACAATTATTACAAACCCTTTCGGCAAATACAAGACTTTCTGAATCCTTATTAACTCAGGCGATCGCCAAAATACAACAAGAAAAACAATTCACTGTATATATATTACAAGGTCATGGTGAACCTACATTAGACGATAAAGAAGGAAATTTAGGGCAAAGCGTCAAAGCCTTAGAAGATAAAGGTTATATTGTTAAACCTCTTCTTTTAGCCTTAAATCTAGTTACCCCTCCAGATGCCGATATCATAATTATTACAACCCCTCAAAAAGAATTATTACCCCAAGAAGTAAAAACTCTCAATACCTATTTAGACAAAGGAGGAAAATTGTTAGTAATGCTTAACGCTAACAGTAAATCTGGAATCGAATCAATTCTACAATCTTGGGGTATTAATTTAGATGAACGTCTATTAGTTGATGCTTCTGGTACAGGTACAATGTTAGGATTAGGTGCAGCCTCCACTATTATTAATGATTATGGTAGTCATCCCATCACCAAAGACTTTAACGGCATTTCTGTTTATCCTTTAGCAAGAGGTATTAATACCATTAAAAAAGATAAAATAGAGGCGATCGCCATATTAATTACCAACGAACAAACATGGGCAGAATCAGACTTAAAAGCAGAAGCCGTAGAATTTAACGAAAATGAAGATATAAAAGGGCCTATAGACTTAGGAGTAGCCTTAAAACGTCCCTCCATACAACCCATATCTAAAAAAGAAGAAAAACCATCTCCGCCAGAAAATAAGAAAAAAGAATTATTAGATGAAACCCAAGAGAAAAACAATGATTCAACTTTACCCCAACCACCCTCTCCTCAAATCCCTGCTAAAACACAGTTTAAGGAATCTAAATCAAAAGAATCAAAAATAGTTATTATTGGTAATTCAAATTTTGTTACCAACGGTTGGTTTCAACAGCAACTTAATGGAGATGTATTTTTAAATACCGTCAATTGGTTAGCAGATGATCAAACCCAAGTATTATCAATTCGTCCGAGAGAAGCCAAAAATCGCCGTCTTAACCTTACCTCTTTCTCCGCAGGTTTAATCGGATGGTTAGCCTTAGTCATTATTCCTCTTTTAGGTTTTATCGCCTCGATTGTTACCTTTTGGCAAAGAAGATAACTTAAAAATAGTTAATGGGTGGGGTGTTAGGGTGTTAGGGTGTTAGGGAATAGGTAAGAAATAATGACAGTTAAATATTTTTTGGGCTAGATATTGTATAAATTGAAATTTTCTGTTATTTATTAAATGTTAAGAATAATTTACGCATTAGGTAAAAACTCTGCTAAAATGCTTACAAATATTCATAATTAAATTAAGTCTTAAGTGAAGAGATAAGGGAGTATTAATAACAGTGTTGATTAATAAACTTACCATACAATCTGAACCATCTATTGATAAAAAATATCAAATGCCTATGTTTGAAATGGAGGATAATACTGCCATTATTTCAGATCATATACACCCTTCGGCTTATAATCCGATAAAACGTTTAATTGACATTGTAGGTGCGGTAATAGGTTTATTTATTACAGGCTTATGTTTTATACCTATTGCGATCGCCATCAAATTAGATAGTGAAGGACCTATATTTTTCTCTCAAATTCGTTGTGGTTTAAATGGTCATCCTTTTGTAATTTGGAAATTTAGGTCTATGTTTACAGATGCCGATAAGAAAAAACATTTAGTCGAAAATAAAGCAAAAGGTCATATTTTCAAAAATAAAAAAGACCCTAGAGTGACCACTGTAGGAAGGTTTCTAAGGCGTTCAAGTCTTGATGAGTTGCCTCAATTTTGGAATGTTTTAAAAGGAGATATGAGTTTATTCGGTACTCGTACGCCTACCCCTGATGAGGTTCAGAAGTATAGTGATCATCATTGTCAACGTTTATGGGTTAAACCAGGTTTAACTGGTGAATGGCAAGTTAATGGTCGTTCAAAAATAAGCAATTTTGAAGAAATTGTCTCTTTAGATTTAGATTATCAAAAAAAATGGACTAATTTTTATGATTTATATTTAATTTTTAAAACTATTGAGGTTGTACTTAGACGTGATGGGGCTTATTAAAGCTAATATTTAGATTAGTATTATTGATGTTAATGGCTATTTTTCTTACTACTTATTTTAAGTGAAAAAAAGGAGATAATTAATTCTTAATTGATTTCCTTTTTTTTTTTATGAATATTCCTAATCAAATAACTTTGTCTCGTCTTTTTACTTTACCTTTTATACTTTATCTTTTGAATAATCCTACTGATAATCAAAGATGGTGGGCTTTAATTATTTTTTTGATTGCTTCTTTTACCGATTGGTTAGATGGTTATTTAGCACGAAAACTTAATCAAATTACTGAATTAGGCAAATTTTTAGACCCTTTAGTTGATAAATTGTTAGTATTAGCACCTCTTTTATCTCTTCTTGAATTAGGGCAAATTCCAGCTTGGCCAGTATTTTTAATTTTTGCTAGAGAAATTACCATCGCCGGTTGGCGTGTTAATCCAAAGTTAAGCACTAAAACTATTACTGGTGCTAATGTTTGGGGTAAACTTAAAACTGTAATGCAAATTTTGGCGATCGCCTTATTAATAACTCCCTTACCTTCAAATTGGCAAATTTTAGGTATCATAACCTTTTATATAGCCGTCTTTTTAACTTTAATATCGGGTTTCATCTATCTAACGGAAAATAAGGAAATTGAAAAAGCCACCTAGCTACCAAATTGATTTAACATAAGGATAATTGAGAATCTTAGTATCACAAGTGACAAGCGAAATATCATAACGTTTAGCGATCGCCACTAAAATTCTATCAGCCGGATCTTTGTGAAAATCTCCCTGTAATTGTGTACTGGCGATCGTATCTAAAGGAGATAAAGATTCTATCACTATACCGGAATGACTTTTTGCTAACTGATACCATTGCGTAATGGGAAAAGGTAAATCTAATTTACCAATACTAGATTTAACGGCAACTTTCCAAACAGAAATAGCTGAAACTAGCAAACCATTGTGAGTTTCTTCACTCTGAATAACAGCTTGTGCCGTTTTAGATAATTTATTAGGATTATGAAGTAACCATAACCAAATATGGGTATCAAGTAAAATCATTCGTTTAGTGCTTCCCAAAGTTCTGGCATTGCTTCATCAAAATCACTAGAAATGTTAATTGGTAGCCCTCTAAGGGGATAATATTTTGGTTTAGTAATAGTCTCATCTGAATTAATCGTAATAATTAATTATCCTTGCTGTTGATTTAGTTCAACTTCTTGACTATTACCTAATAATTCTTTAGGAATTATCACACCCTGTTCTGTTACTTCTAATTTCATTTGTATTACATCTTTTAATTATTTAATGTAAAATTTTTTAGATCTGGAAATCTTTCTTCAATCATCTCATTATCATTCATAATTCGATTGATCAACGCCGGATTTAGTAATATTTTGATGATAAATTTTTTGTGTTTGTAATTGATCAATTAATTCTGAAAATTTAATTTGATCAGATAAAATTTCTCGTTCTATTTTTACTTGCAATTTTAACATGGGATCATATCCATCACCGATTAAAAATTCGATACATTCTAATTCTGTGTCAAGTTTTATCTTTTCCAAAGTTGTTATTAATGCTTGTAAATAAGGATGATTTGCATTTTTATACCAATCAACATTAACAAAATTTGGTTTATCAAAACCCAAATGAAATATCATAGTTGGATTACTGAAAAGGGCGATCGCCACTGGACGAGTTTCCTCTTGTAATAATAGATAATAAGTTTTAGCTATATTACGACATTGTTCTAATTTGTGATACCTTTCGGTGGCTGAATTTAAAGGATTTTTGAAAGTAATTGCCACTGTGGCTAAATAAGTTTGTAAAAATAAATGTCCTAATTTTTCAGCTTTAGTGGTTAAATAATTAGAATTATAATCATTCGCTTCAATTAATAAAGGTACTCTTTCTGTAATATCAATACCATAACCCTTTAAACCAGCTATTTTACGAGGATTATTCGTAATCAATCGAATATGTTTAATATTCAAATCATTTAACATTTGGGCACCCATACCATAATCTCGTAAATCCGCTGGAAAACCTAATTTTTCGTTAGCTTCCACCGTATCTAAACCCATATCTTGGAGAGAATAGGCTTTTAATTTATTAATTAAACCAATACCACGCCCTTCTTGACGTAAATATACCACAACCCCCAAACCATTATTTTCGATCATTTTTAAAGCCGCTTGTAACTGCATCCTACAATCACAACGCAACGACCCCAAAGCATCACCAGTTAGGCATTCTGAGTGCATTCTCACCATGACAGGCTGTTTACTAAATTCTTCAGGATTGCCTTTAACGATGGCAATATGCTCAGTATTATCCAAGCCATTACGATAAGCATAAATTTTAAAATCGCCAAACTGACTAGGAAAATCACAAACAGATTCCCTATAAACAAAACGATCGTATTTGAGACGATAACGAATTAAATCGGCAATACTAATTAACTTTAAATCATGTTTAATGGCATACTCAAAAAGTTCAGGTAATCTAGCCATACTACCATCCGTATTTTGAATTTCACAAATAACCCCTGCTGGAAATAATCCTGCTAAACGTGCTAAATCAACAGCTGCTTCAGTATGCCCTGCCCTTTTTAATACTCCGCCATCTTTTGATCTTAAAGGAAAAATATGACCAGGCCTAGTTAAATCCTCTGGTTTAGTAGTCGGATTAATGGCTACTTGAATGGTTCGAGAACGATCTTCTGCCGAAATGCCCGTAGTTACGCCCAATTTACAAGCCGCATCAATGCTAACGGTAAAAGCCGTTTGATTGCTATCCGTATTACGATTAACCATTAAAGGTAATTCCAACTCATCTAGGCGATCGCCAGTCATCGCTAAACAAATTAAACCTCTAGCTTCTACTGCCATAAAATTAATCATTTGAGGGGTAGCAAATTGAGCAGCACAAATTAAATCGCCTTCATTTTCCCTATTTTCATCATCCACAACAATAATAGTACGTCCAGCCTTGATGTCTGCTAAGGCTTCGGCGATCGAGTTAAATTCTTTTTCTAAACTTTCCATATTTTTTATCATTGCCTATTTGAAATAGTAACAAAAATTGTATCATTTCTTAACAAATAAAGAATTTTCGCCATTAAATATTAGATTTGTAGAGTAGGTAATAAAATATTTTGTTACTGGCTAGTAATTGGCGATATAAATTTTACTGGATAGATAATTCGCTTTCGTTTATAACATATTAAAGAATAATTGCTTTAATCCCAAGGGTTGAAAATTTTAACTGAGAAGGAATCAAAATCATCAATATTTCTTGTCACAATTATTAAATCAAATTCAATGGCAGTAGCCGCAATTAAACTATCCATCACAGCTAATTTTTTCCCTTTTGCTTCATTTTCGCCGCACATTGTCGCCCAAATATCAATAACATTTTGATTTAAAGACAAAATTCGATTTTGAAATCTTGTTTCTACTTGGATTATCCATTGCCATAATTTGTTATATCTATTCGGATTACTATTTTTGATTTTAATAACGCCTTTCTTCAATTCACCTATCATTAATACACTAATAAAAAGAGAGCTTTCGGGTTGTTCATCAAGCCAATATATAACTTGATTATTTGGTTGTTTTTTTATATATTCAGAAATAACGCAAGTGTCTAATAAATAAGTCATAAATCAATATCTCTGCCATTATCTTTATCTCTGGTAAAGATTAAGTCATTATCATCAAGTTCGGGTAAAAGCAAACTATTAGAGAGTTTAGTAAATAAAGAATCTTTTTTGCTTGATTGAATTTGTGTTTTTTGTGATTCAATAATAATTTTTACTTTAGTATTTTTCTCTAATTTAATTGGTTTTATGGGACAAAAAACATCTCCATTAAAAATAGCTTCAATTATTGTAGTCATTGTGTTTATTTGATCTTTTTTTCAAATTAATTAATAAAGGTGGATAATTAACTACCTACCTTAATTATAAACTAAGCACTAAAATATTTTGCTATAGAACCTATTTGGTATCTTATCTGAAATCATTATCTAGTCTGTATTATAGTAAATTATAAAAAATCAACTCTAACACTTATTTCATAAGGTTTCCAAAATAGATCCTAAATGGGTTCTATAGGATGGTAGGAGGCAATCGCCAATTGATTAAACAACCGGTAATTCATTAGTTAAATTTCTGCATTAAATCAATATTTCTATGGTATTTTTGAAAGAGAAAACTTAATTAAGTTCGTAGTATGGGCTTTAGACCTTCTTTTGTCTGATAAAAAACTCTAAAGAGTTTACTACAAGGAATCATTTATTAAGGGGTTTTAATCAAATATGCGTGGTGATTTACAAGAGTTAGAAATTACATTGGGAGAGTTAAAAAGATTAACTACCTTTAAGTTAAAGGAAATAGTAGTTAAAGGTAAAAAACAAATTAAAGAGACAATAAATATTTCCAGTATATTGGTTCGATGGTTATTAAGAATATTGGGAATTATCGCTATTATAGCTCCCTTTCCACTACCAACTATCATAAGACTTGCTCTAATTCCAATTGGTATTTTTCTTATCATATTCTCTAAAAAAATCCTGAAGGGAAATTTTTCACCATTCATTAACGAGGTTAATCAGCACAATCAAATTATCTTGAATATTGATATTTTAGATCAATTAGAAGCAGTTGGTAATCCAGTTAAATTAAATGAAAGAGAAAAAGTTATAGAAGCATTAAAAATTAATCGAGAAAATATAGTTCGTGCCTTACAAACAGAGAGAATTTTAAAAGAAAATCCTCAATTTCGACCAGAACAGTTTAACATTGATTTAAGCGGATTAAGAGCATTACAAGCCACAGAAAAAGCCACTGAATACGGACAATTTTTAAATGAAGCCTTACAAGTTGGTGTTAGTGTGCAAACAGAAATGAGAAAACTAGAAAATAAACGTTTAGGCTTGTAGCGTAGGCAAGGCCCTCCACAAAGATAAAAATGATATGCCAGTAGCTCACAAGTGGCGATCGCCACTTATTCTGTAATTCATGGATTAAATTTCTGAGTTAGGCTTTGTAATAAGAAATGGTTCAAATAATTTGCTATTATCCAATTAACTTTGAATTTAAGAAAAAGTAAAAAAATGATTCCATCAATACAAACAACTGTTAAACAGATTTCAAGTCTTTCTGAAGATAAACAGGATATTTTAGCAACATATTTACAGAAACATTTAGAAGAAATTTTGCAAAAAGCAGAGAAGGAAAAACGAATTGAAGAAAAAACTTACACTATTAGTGATTTTAATGAAGAAACTCAAGAAGTTATCAACAAAATAGAACAACAACAAAATTTAACAGTTTGCAGGAATAAAGATGATCTTTATAATCAATTAGGTATTTAATGTTAACACCAATTTTTGAAAAGACTTTTAAGAAAGACATTAAACGTTTACAAAAGCGTGGCAAAAACTTGAATGAACTTAAAACCGTTATTGATAAATTACTAGATAATCAAAAATTAGAAACACAATACAAAGATCATGCTTTATCAGGTAATCGGAAAGAATATAGAGATTGTCATATTGAACCAGACTGGCTTTTAATTTATAAAATAACAGAAACTAATCTTTTTCTGGTTCGTACAGGTTCACATTCCGATATATTTTAATTTATTTATAACAAAAGATCGCCTTTCAAATTCCATAAAAGAATAAATAACTATATGTTTATCAGGATAATAAATAAAAGTAAAAAATTATTTTTAAATCTTATTTTAAGCCTAATATTTTTACTCCCTCTGGCAAGTTGTAACACACTCAAATTACAAACAAATAACAATCAAATTGTTCAAGCAATATTAAGCGATCCAAAAACCTTTAATGCAGTCTTATCTCAAGAATCTCCCAACGTTTTTGGCTTAATTTATGAAGGTTTAGTAAAAGAAAATCCTTTAACAGGAAAAACCGAACCCGCCCTAGCAAAATATTGGACTATTTCTGATGATAAATTAAAAATTATTTTCACTCTAAGAGATGACTTAAAATGGTCAGATGGTCAACCCTTAACTGCTGATGACGTGGTTTTTACCTATAATCAACTATATCTTAATCCAGCAATTCCTAACGGTGCTAGAGACATTTTAAAAGTAGGAGAAAGTCAATCTTTACCTATTATTAAAAAACTAAATAATTATCAAATAGAATTTAGTATTACCGAACCATTTGCCCCATTTTTAAGTAATACTGAATTATCAATTTTACCCGCCCATATATTAAGAGAAAAAGTAGAAAAAAAAGATCAAGATGGTAATTTATTATTTCTATCAACTTGGGATGTAGGCACTCCTCCAGAAGACATTATTGGTAATGGCCCTTATAAATTAGAAAGTTATAGCACTTCTCAGCGAATTATTTTTACTAAAAACCCCTATTATTGGCAAAAAGATGAACAAGGAAATCAATTACCCCACATTGATAAAATTATTTGGGAAATAGTAGAAAATACAGACACTTCTTTATTACAATTTCGTTCAGGAAGTTTGGATTCAATTGGTGTTTCTCCTGAGCATTTTTCTCTCTTAAAAAAACAAGAAAAACAAGGAAATTTTACCATTTATAATGGTGGTGCAGCTTTTGGCACAACTTTTTTAGCCTTTAATCTTAATCAAGGTAAAAGAGATGGCAAACCGTTAGTTGATCCTATTAAATCTAAATGGTTTAATAATGTTAACTTTAGACGAGCTATAGCTTATAGCATCGATCGCCAAAGGATGGTTAATAATATTTATCGAGGTCTAGGAGAGGTACAAAATTCACCCATTTCGGTGCAATCTCCTTTTTACGATCAAAATATTAAAAGTTTTAATTATGACCCAGTCTTAGCAAAAAAAATCTTAAAAGAAGAAGGTTTTTATTATGATCAAAAAGGCTTATTATTTGATCGTGAAAATAATCAAGTTCGTTTTACTTTACTAACCAATGCAGGTAATAAAATTAGAGAATCTTTAGGCTCACAAATTAAGGAAGATTTAAGTAAAATTGGCATTACCGTTGACTTTAACCCCGTTGCTTTCAATTTATTAGTTAGTAAACTCAGTGATTCTTTAGATTGGGAAGCCCATATTATTGGATTTACAGGCGGAAATGAGCCTCATGGCGGCTTTACTTTATGGAATCCTGAGGGAAATTTACATTTATTTAACAAAGGAGGCGACAAAATTGAAGGTAGAATCATTGCCGATTGGGAAAGAGAAATCGGCGATTTATATATTCAAGGTGCGAGAGAATTAGAAGAAGAAAAACGCAAAGAAATTTATATCAAAACTCAAGAATTAGCTATAGATTATTTCCCTTTAATTTATTTAGTTAATCCCTATTCTTTGGGAGCAGTTCGTAATACCATTGAAGGAGTAGAGTATTCTGCTTTAGGTGGTGCTTTTTGGAATATCGAAAAATTAAAAATTAAAAATTAATCTTGATTTATTTTACCGCATCTTTTGTTTATTCCTCCTTTTAAGAGAATTAGGGGTTTTAAGTTTTAGGGTGTTAAGAGCATTTTTGCAGACAAATTTTTAGGTGTTAGATTTCCTGAGAAGGTTTTAGAAGAAAGAAAATTACATGAAGAATGAAACTTTAAAAATAGAATTTTATAGTTAAAATTATTCGCCTTTTTCTTCAACCATTACCTATTTCCTATTCCCATTTATTCCTTTTGCCTAACATCAGTCAAAGAATAGTCTAAATTAATAGTTATGCTACCTCTAAATAATAGTTCCATAAGCCACAAGCTGTTAACATTAAGTTATCCTCGAAATTAGGCACACGATTCCTATCAATACCACTTACCGCATTATCTCTTTTCACTCCTGCAAAGGCATTTTCACAAACCACTCTTATGGCTAGTTCTCGATTTTCCTTTTTTTGTTCTGGGGTTAATTCTCCTCCTTTTGACTTTTTATTAGGCAAACAGATGTTTTCATCTCCTTTTTGTACCCCCTGAGATACTAAATCTATTAACACAGGAATTTCATCTGGTATGCCACCAATTAATTATGTCTTCTTGATCATGTATCTTGTTATCATGGGTTTTTCCATTTGTACTTTGACTTAATACTAATATCTTCTTTGCTTTTGAGGTTGCTGCTAGGCTTTTTCTGGTACACCGCTTTTTTCCCTAAATAATTTTCTCTCTGTTTTTCTCGGTCTTTTGCTCTACAAATTGGTCTTTGTGTTACATCTATAATTACTTCTTTTTCTGACGGAAAATACTCTATAAATTGATCAATAACTGTCTAACTTAATTTCAATTTTTGGACATTTTTTCTTTAATTCTATTTTGTCTTAACTTATTTCACAACAAGTCTATTAATTATTGGCGATCGCCAAAACCTATATTGAAAAAGTTAGGTTAAAATAAATTAAAAATATATTTTGATAAATCAAAAAATTTAGAATTATGAAAAAATTAGTTATTTTATTGATAATTACTTCTACTTTGTTAGGCGGTTGTAATAAGGAATTGTTAGATGGTTTAAACTTAAAATTCAAGGGAGAATTTAACTCTGATTATAAGGAAAAAACTGAGCAAGAAAATCAAAATTTTTCTCAATCTGATAGACAAACAAATAACCATACTTCAGATAAGATAGATGATGAAGTTATACCAGAAAATAGCTCGGAAAAAGTAGAGGAAAATCAACCAGAATTATTTAGAAAAAAACCTGTTACTGAAGTTAATAATAGCTCAAATCAAGACAGTACAAACGATCCAGATGCACCAATGGCTTTTAAACAGTTAAAAGAATGCACTGAAGCGGGTATTACGGCTAAAACTAATGAAGAATTTTATAGTCAAAATCCTAATCTTAAATCTATTGACTCTAAAAATCCACAACAATTAAAAGCATGGAAATCTCTTTATCAAGAAATACAACAAGAATGTGACAATAATTAATTCACTGTCTAAAAAACTGGTAGCCATTATCCATAATTGATACAGTGATAATTAACATTCTTAAAAAGGATGAGCAAACAAGAAAATTTTAACTGTTTTTAATTCCGCCATTTTCATCACTTATTTAAAACTTCTATGAATTATTCAGAAATTAGGTATTATTTTGATTTAGAAAATTATGAAATGGCGATTGCCAAATTAGAAAATGCTATTATTAATAATAGTAAAAATCAATCTTTAATAGGTTATTTAGGATTAGCTTATTTTTTAAATAAAAATGAATTAGAAGGGGTTGAAATCTGGTTTTCTCTCATTTTAGAGCAAGAAAATGTTATTAATGACTTAGTAAAAATCATCTCAATGGAAGCCCAATTAAGATTAGAAAAACGTCAATTTCATCTAGCTCAAAAATTGTATCAACAAGTAATTGAATTAGAAGAAAATAATCCTGTATTTTATGACAAATTAGCAGAGTGTTTAAGTCAAAATAATTTATTTGAATTGGCGATCGCCAATTGGGAAAAAGCCATAGAATTAAACCCCAATTTATTAGATGCCTATCTAAATAAAGCAGAAGTACATCAAAAATTAGGAGAATATGATCAAGCAATTATTACCTATCAAAAACGATTAAAAATAACTCCCCATGATATAGATAGTTTATATCAATTAGGATTATGCTACCAACAAAACGAAGAAATAGAAAACAGTATCAATGCCTTTCAAAATTGCTTAAAAATAGATCAAAATTATAGTCCAGCATCAACAGAAATAGGTTATATTTTACTCAAAAAAGAACAGATAAAAGAAGCTATTTACTATTGGCAAAAAAGTATTAAAAATGAAGAAAAAATTACTCAAAATTATAGTAACTGGATAGATAAATTAGTTAAAGATCAACAAAATATTCCCATTGAAATTATTAATAATGCTACCTTCTTAAAAGCTTTAAAACAAAGTGAATCCTTCGCAGAAATAGTATTTTATTTAGGAAACTTATTGTTAACTAAAAATCAATATAATTTTGCCATAAAATGTTATCGACAAGGCTTAATTTATAACAATAAATCAGCAGAAATTTACCAGAATTTAGTAATAAGTTTATTAGCAATTAACAACATAGAAGAAGCCGAGATATATGCCAAACAATTAGCTAACATTAATCTTGAAAAAAGTCAAGTATTAATAATACAAATTAACAAAATTAAACAACAAATTATTGATAATCAAAATCAAATTTTAGATGAAGAAAAAAATATTTTATTAGACAATAAATTTAAACAATTAATAACAAATAAAGAAGAAAAAATTAATTATGTTAATATCATTAAATCTACCATTAAATCCCCCCAAAACTTTTATGAAACAGCCTTAGAATGGGCAACAAAATTAAATCTACAAACAACTAATTATTACCCAATTTATCCAGAAAATGATCTTAATTTAATTCCTCCTAACACCCCTGATAAATATATTCATTATAGTTTTCGTTTTAGTGAAAAAATAACATTACCAAATAGTTTCGTAGTTACAATTCCTCAAGGACGTTTTTGGTTAAATAAAGAAGAATCTAAAAGTGCTGTAATAACCCAAGAAAATTGGTTTATAGGTGAACTTTCTCCCGAATCACCTGCTTTAAGTCCAAATCATCCCGATAAACACCCTAGTCAAAACTCAATTTTAAATCGGGAGTTTTTGCCATCATCTACTTATTTAAATGGTAATATAGTAGTTTTATCAGGTTTATTAAATAACATTTATTTTCATTGGTTATTTGATGTTTTACCTCGTATAAATTTGCTTAAATCTAGTCCATTAAATTGGGAAAAAATAGACTATTTTATTATTAATAATAACTACAATTTTCAAAAAGAAACTTTAACTAAATTAGGCATAGAAGAAAGTAAAATTATTAACCCCAACTCAGAAAATGATTTACATATTCAAGCCGAAAATTTGATCATTCCTTCCTTCCCCGGTACAATTGCTTGGATGCCAAAATGGTCATGTAAATTTTTAAAAGATAATTTTATTGATCAACAATATTTACAAGAAAAAGCCACAAAAAGAATTTATATCAAAAGAAATCTCTCCACCACTCGTCGTCTTATTAATGAAGAAGAAATAATCGAATTTTTACAAACAAAATTCAATTTTGAAGCAATTAATTTAGAATCTCTTACTGTTAGTCAACAAGCTAATTTACTCGCTCAATCTCAAGTAGTAATTTCTCCTCATGGAAGCGGTTTAAGTAATTTAGTTTTTTGTCAAGAAGGCACGAAAGTTATTGAAATATTTTCCCCTTTTTATGTTTATCCTTGTTATTGGTTAATTAGTAATTTAGTTAATCTTGATTATTACTATCTAATTGGTGAAACTTTCTACAGTGAAAATTTTGATAAATTCTTATATCCTGATGGCCGTAGCGAAGATATTTATCTTGATTGTCAAAAATTACAGAAAATTATCGCCTTTGCTAATTTCATTAATTGATTATAACAGTCAGGATGCCTGTACCACAGATATTTGATTTTTATTATTGGCGATCGCCAATAATACTGAGATTTATTTTTAGATTTGATATGATCAAAAGGCTCCACTATTTTAAACTGAAAACCTAACTCTTAAATCTTTTCTTGTTGGTTTAATCCGCAAGTAATTGGCGGCGTTTTTGTTCAAATTCTATTTCCGTAATTAATCCTTCTACCCTTAATTGTTCTAATTCTCTTAAAGCAGTAGCAACTCCTGTTATTTGTGCGGCTGAAACTTGAGGCGAAATAGGTAAATCAAAATTATTAAAACGGGAATTGAATTGATCTTGATCTTGAGCTAAATATAAGACAGAATCCATAGCACAAGCAATACGAGGAATAGGGGTTTGCCAACTTAGCAGAAAATAAATAATTCCCCATAAAGGTTGCCCTAAATAAAATTTATGTAAGCCAACTAATGGGGTTACCGTACCTAATAAGGCTAAGGCGATCGCCAAATTACGTTTTTTAGGTTGATTAAAGAAAAGACTAAATTTTGATAACATAATTAAAGATCAAGGAAAATAACAATAAAATAATAAATACGGAAATCCGTAGGCAAATTAGATCAAAGACTAATTTAAAATTAAATTCAATAGTAGCCATCAAGGCATAATAAAAAACAAATTACTAAATAATTAAAATTATAAATCATGGGTTTTTTTGAATCAGAAGTAGTTCAGCAAGAAGCAAAACAATTATTTGAAGATTATCAATCTTTAATGACAATAGGTAATGATTATGGCAAATTTGATCGAGACGGCAAAATAATTTTTATTGAAAAAATGGAAGAAATGATGGAACGTTACCAAATATTTATGAAAAGATTTGAGCTTTCAGATGATTTTATGGCAAAAATGACCGTAGAACAACTAAAAACTCAATTAAGTCAATTTGGCACCACCCCCGATCAAATGTTTAATCAAATGCACCTTACTTTAGAAAGAATGAAAAAAGAAATTAATTATTAAGTCTTGCTTGATAGTTATTAAAAATAAATTGTTGTGTTATTTCCTTTAAGGTTTAGGGCGAGAAAATTGAGAAGGATCGGGAAACTGCTTAACAGGTTCATTTTTTAAAGCCTCACTCATAAATTGTCGCCAAATGGGTGCTGCATAACCTCCTCCTGTTACCCCACGCCCTAAACTACGAGAAAAATCATCATTCCCAATCCATACGGCGGTAGATAACTGAGGCACATATCCTGCAAACCATACATCTTTTTCCGAAGAAGTTGTCCCCGTTTTACCTGCTGCTGGCCTTCCAATATTAGCTGAAGTGGCTGTACCACCAGGGGCAATTACCCCCTTCAAAGTAGCCGTTAGAGAAGCTGTAGCCCACTCATCCAAAACTAATTTTGGTTTGGGGGTATTATCTAAAATAATATTTCCATTACTATCAGTAACTTGAATTATCATTGTAGTATCAGAATGCCACCCATTATTAGCAAAAGTAGCATAAGCCCCCGCAATCTCCATCGGAGTAACACCAATAGGGCCTAAAGGCAGAGAAATAACTGATTCTAAAGGACTTTTTACCCCTAAAGTTTGAGCCACTTCAATAACTTTATTTAAGCCTACTTTTTGTCCTAATTTAACAGCTGGAATATTCAGAGATTTAACTAAGGCTTCACGCAAAGTAACTGAACCAGAAAAAGAATCGCCGTAATTTTCAGGACGATAAACTCCCCCCGTGCCATCTCTATAACTTACTGCTGTATCGCTAATCATGGAATAAGGAGTATATTTACCACTAGCAAAAGCTGTATAATAAACAAAAGGTTTAAAAGATGACCCCGGTTGACGGCGAGAGTGTAAAACTCGGTTAAATTGACTTTTTTCGTAATCCGTCCCCCCCACTACCGCTTTAACAAAATGTGTGCGAGGATCAATACTCACTAAGGCAACTTGATCAGCTCTAACTCCCGAACGGCGTAGATTTCTTTGAGCTCGACTAACGATCGCCTCTGCTTTTAATTGTAAATTATAATCAATGGTAGTTTGTACATTAATACCCCCTTTTTGTACTAAATCTTGGCCAAAACGTTGAGTTAATTCATCCACAACCGCATCAGTAACATAGGGTAAACGACTGGTTTGCCAAGCCTTAGATTTTCCTATTAATAAGGGTTTCTTCAGAGCTTCTTCCTCTTCTTTAGCACTAATCCAACCTAAAGTTCTCATTCTACCTAAGACAGCTTTTTGTCTGGTTTTAGTAGCTTCATAATTGACAAAAGGACTATAGGTTTCTGGTGCTTGAATAATACCCGCCATAGCGGCGGCTTCTTCTAAAGTCAAATCTTTAGCTGATTTATTAAAATAACTTCTAGCCGCTGTTTCTACTCCATAATTATTATGACCCCAATAAATATTATTAAGGTACATTTCTAAAATTTCGTCTTTACTAAAAACTTGTTCCATTCTGATAGCTAAAACTGCTTCAGCTAATTTTCGAGTAAATTTACGTTGGTGATTGAGAAAAATATTTTTCACCAACTGCATGGTAAGAGTTGAAGCTCCTTCCACCACGCCTCCTTGTTGAAAATTGACTAAAACTGCTCGACCAATACTATTAGGATTGATACCATTATGATAGTAAAAATGACTATCTTCAATAGCTAAAACAGCCTTTTTTAGATTAGGGGATATTTCTTCTAAAGGTACTACCTGTCGATGTTCTTCGCTGTGTAAACTGGTAAGTAAAACACCTTTAACATCATAAACATAACTGGTTTGAGCAGGGGTGTAATTTTTTAAGACTCTGACATCAGGCAAATTACGAAAACTTAAAGCTAAACCGATCATCGATCCTGCTAAAAGTGAAGAAGATAATAATGCTAATCCAATAAATGTGCTACCTGTTGATTTTGCTATTCCAGAGATAAAACTTTTGTTTATCGGTGGTTGTGGGCGTTTAGTGCGACGTTTAATTATAGTTGATGACACAGTTTAAATAATTATTAAAAATAAAATTTGATTTGCTATAGAATATCTTAATTTTAAATCATAAAAACAGCAATTATTATTAATTCGATAATTATGAAGTTAATTTCAAGTCTCAGCTTATCGTAAATTTAAACTAACAATTTTTACAACATAGGATTTCTTAGATTATTCTTTACTGAAATAGTAAAATGCTAACTAATTCAATCATTTGCATTAATGGATTTGTTATCAAGAACAAATAAAATTATTTTCCCTATTCTTAGGATTAAAAACTTTTTTCTAAAATAGATAACTAATCAGAATTTAGAATAAGCAAAAACTCTTATTTTTTCTTGTTTCAAATCCATATTGTCTGATCGCAATTGGTTTAATTTTCTTTTAACTAATTCAAACTCAAATTATTTATTTTTTGCTATAACCCATACAGCATGGATAATACCGGGAAGATAGCCTAATAAAGTTAATAAAATATTTAACCAAAATTGCCCACCAATTCCTACTTGCAAAAATACTCCTAAAGGGGGGAATAAAACCGCACAAATTATTCTTACTACATCCATAATATTTTTAAAATTAAAGTACTTTAGGGATAAACAAAGAAAAAAAATAACACTTCTTGATTAAAGATT